>NZ_JBITWC010000010.1:0-15424 GCF_044543515.1 Vreelandella lionensis
GTCTTTGAGCATATCGGCCACCACTAAAAACGATACGCTTATCAAAGCAAAACCCTGGCCGAAGGGCCAGGGCTTTGTCAGCAGTCTGAAACCCCCGCAAGCGCGGGGGTTTTCTCTTTCAGCACTAATTTATCACTACAGCGCCTGGGCGCTTACTCAATAATGCTGACGTCATCGGCCTGCAGGCCGCGATCATTTTTAATCACGTGATAGCGAACAATCTGGCCTTCGGCCAGCATACGCGGGCCACGACCACGAATGGCACGGAAGTGAACAAACACATCTTCTCCGTTATCGCGAGTAATAAAGCCGTAGCCTTTGTTGGTGTTAAACCACTTTACTTCACCCTCTTCACGGCCATCGTTGGGGTCGATGATATCTTCCTCTTCATCATCTTCCACCGTAGGAGCAGGTGCTTGGGGCTGGCGCGGCGCAGGCTTAACCCGAGCCACATCTGCCTTCACAACCATTGGTGGCGCCAGGGCAGCCGCCGCTAACGTGCCGATAAACAACATAATAAAGCAGCCAAAGGCTACCGCGGCATATACGCTAAAAGCAGCTTCGGCTAACCACTGCTCAGCCAGAGGTGCATTGGTTAAATGAACAATCCCTGCCAGAAGAAGCGGCGTGGGGGCGGCGAGTAAGACACTGATAAAGAAACAGCGAAAAACAACTTTTGGGTTCATAGATGATAAAAGCTCTCTTGTTGTATGGGTAACAGACGAAGGACAATACTCGAACTACCAGGCCCATTCCTAACAGTACCGAGCATACTACACAAGGTGACGATGTTATCATGACAAACGAATTATCGCCTGCTGAGCTCGCTCAACGTCTTGAATCGTTGGAGAGTCGGCTGGCCTATCAGGAGCACTGGCTGGACACTCTGGATCAAGCGGTCGCCCAGCAGGAGCGCCGCTTGGAAAAACTGGAGCAGCTAAGCGCCTTGATGCGCGAACGGCTACGCGAGCAGCATCAGGCGCTCCAGGCGGGCGACTCCCAAGGCAGTTTTCGTCCAGAAGACGATATCCCACCCCACTATTAAGCCACGGCTCGCGGCTTCTTGCCCGCCCAAAAGCGGTGGGATTACTTCACCATGCTGGCCGGGTCAACGTTTTCCAGCCCAAATGCATCGGCAACGGCACGATAGGTCACCTTGCCGTTGTGAACATTAAGGCCGGGCAGGAAGTGCGCATCATCGGCTAATGCTTTCTGCCAGCCTTTATCCGCCAGCGCCAGTACGAAAGGCAGCGTAGCGTTGGTCAGCCCTAAGGTAGAGGTACGCGCCACGGCACCGGGCATATTGGCCACGCAGTAGTGCACAATACCATCCACGATATAGGTAGGCTCAGCGTGGGTGGTGGGCCTGCTGGTTTCAAAGCAGCCGCCCTGGTCAATCGCCACATCCACCAGCACGCTGCCCGGCTTCATATCCGCCAGCATGGCGCGAGTAATCAGCTTCGGCGCAGCGGCGCCTGGAATCAGCACGGCACCGACAATCATATCTGCCGTTCTTACCGCGTGATCCAGCGCGTCCGCCGTGGAGTAGACGGTTTTGATGCGCCCCTGGTAGCGGTCATCCAGCACTTCCAGGCGGGCAATCGATTTATCTAAAATCGTGACATCTGCCCCCAAGCCCAGCGCCATGCGCGCCGCGTTCTCACCCACGACACCGCCGCCAATCACGGTCACACTACCTGGCGCTACCCCCGGTACACCCGGCAACAGCACGCCAGAGCCGCCCTGCGCCTTTTCCAGGCTATGCGCCCCTGCCTGCACCGCCATACGGCCCGCCACGGTGCTCATGGGGGCTAATAGCGGCAGGCCACCTTTAGCATCGGTGATAGTTTCGTAGGCAATACAGGTAGCACCGCTCTTCATTAGCCCTTGGGTGAGAGACTTTTCAGCGGCTAAGTGCAAGTAGGTAAACAGCGTATGCTCAGGGGTGAGTCGCGCGACCTCTTCTGGCTGCGGCTCTTTGACTTTCAAGATCAGCTCGGCGTTTTGCCACAGCGCATCAACATTTGGCTCGATAGTAGCGCCAGCCTGCTGGTAATCGCCATCTTGAAAGCCAGCGCCTTCACCCGCGCCAGCCTGCACGCTCACCGAATGGCCCCGCCCGGTTAGCTCGCGCGCGCCGGTGGGCGTCAGTGCGACGCGGTATTCATGGTTTTTGATCTCTTTCGGGACGGCAATTTTCATGGTTGGCTCTCCTGATTCGGGCACATGTCATACGTTGCTAAGTGCATTACAGCACAGCAAACAAGAACCACCACCCCTGGAAAGAAAAACAAAAAAAACGCCGGCCAAGGCGTTTTTTAGCAGAAGAATCTAGCGGTTAAGGGCCCTAGGCGAAAAAATCAACGCCCCTATTAAACGTCACTCTTCGTTCACCACCGCACCACCATAAATACGCTGGTACTCTTCAGGCAGGCGTTTCGGGCGGCCGCTTGAGAGCGCGACACAGGCAAACCGAGTACGGGCGTTCAGCAGCGTTTTGCCATCCGCAACGCGCTTGAGCTGAAAGCGGCGTGTCAGGCTAAAGCGGCCGTCACACGCCACGATCCACGTTGCCAGCTGCAGCGCGTCACCCGCAAAGGCAGGCGCGAGGTAGTCCAACTCATGGCGGTGCACCACCATTGCCCTATCTAAAGCTTGATAGCGCTCAAGGGATAGCCCCAACGCCTCGGAGTGCGCCCAGCTAATTTGCTCAACCCAGCGCAAGTACTCGCTGTTATTAACGTGCTGGTAGGCGTCAATCGCCTCTGGCAGCACGTTTAAGTCAATGACAAACGGATCTGGCAGTGCCCACTCCATGTGGCTATCTCCTCTCTTTGAAGACCTCTATCAGTTCACCACTAATGACCGTGCTTAGTCGCGGAACACGCGCACGCCTAGCGCCTTCAAGTACGACGTCTCCGGTATGGCCGGGTGTACCGGGTGATCAGGTCCTTGGTGGCCCTGGAAGATCACCTGACCTTGGCGGTCCTGGTGGCGCACTGCACCGCGCACCACATCGACCAAACGATCAGGGGCAAGGTGCATGGAGCAGGATGCCGACAGCAGCAGGCCATCGCGGCCCAGCAGGCGCATCGCCTCACGGTTCAGGCGCGAGTAGGCGCGCTCGCCGTTGGGGATATCCTTACGCTTTTTGATAAACGCAGGCGGATCGAGAATCACCACATCGAACTGCTCGCCATCTGCCTTTAGCGCCGCCAGGGCTTCAAAAGCATCGCCTTCACCAATCGCCACCTGCTCTTGAACGCCGTTCAGCTCGGCGTTGCGCGCCACTTGCTCCAGCGCCGCGCCGGATGCATCCACGCAGAGCACTTCTGATGCACCGCTGGCCGCCGCCTGAACGCCCCAGCCACCCACGTAGCTGAATACGTCCAGCACGCGCTTACCGGCCACTTGGCTGTTGAGCCAAGCACGGTTCACACGGTGATCATAGAACCAGCCGGTTTTCTGGCCGTTTAGCACCGGCACGGCAAAGGTGACGCCATTTTCGACCAGCAGCACTTCGTCAGGCAGCGTACCTTTGACGACTTCCACGTGGGCTTCCAGGCCCTCCTGGCGGCGGCCACCGGTGTCGTTACGGAAGACGATAGCACTCGGCTTAACCACTTTCTCCAGGGCGTCAACGATATCTTCCGCCAGTGCCTGCATACCGGCGGTGTTGAGCTGCACCACCAGCACATCGCCGAAACGATCAATCACCAGGCCAGGCAGCAGGTCGCCCTCGCCATGAATCAGGCGATAAAACGGCTGATCAAACAGGCGCTGGCGCAGCGCTAGGGCCTGATTAAAGCGATGCACGAACAGCGAGCGGTCCAGGCGCATTTCAGGGTCGCGAGACATGATGCGGCCGCAGATCAGCGAGTGCGGGTTCACGTAGGCAACGCCCAGGGTTTTACCGTTGGACGCCTCTACCAGCACAGGCTCGCCCGCCGCAAAGTTTTTCAGCGGCGTCTCTTTGATATCGACTTCGTTGGAGTAGATCCACAGATGGCCAGCTTTTAAGCGGCGATCGGCGTTTTTATTCAAGCGCAGGCGTTGGGTCACAACAATCTCCAAAAGAGCAAGCTTACAGTGCACTTAGGCACTGTAAGCATAAAAACAGTTAACCGCCCAAGGCGGCGATTAACGCTGGCAGCCGGGGCAAAACACACTGGCACGTTGACCCAGGGTAATGCGCTTCAGCTCGCTGCCACAGCGTAGGCAAGGCTGCCCGTGGCGTCCGTAAACATTCAGCCGCTGGGCGAAGTAACCAGGCTCGCCTTGGCCGCTGACAAAATCGCGCAGCGTGGTGCCACCTTGGGTAATGGCCGCCGCCAACACCTCTTTGACGGCCGCCGCTAGCGCGTCGTAGCGCGCTTGGGAAATTCGCCCCGCCGCACGGCGCGGGTCGATGCCTGCCATAAACAGCGCTTCGGCGGCATAAATATTGCCCGCACCCACCACCACACGGTTGTCCATCAAAAAGGGCTTTACTGCCACCCGCTTATCACGGGACAGGCGGTAGAGCCACTGGCCGTTGAAGGCATCGCTAAGCGGTTCAGGGCCAAGGTGGGCAAGGCGGGTATCGCGGCTGCCGTCGCCCTGCTGCCAGTCGACAAACCCAAACCGACGCGGGTCATGGTAGCGCAGCACGTAGCCGCTGGCGGTCACCACATCCACATGGTCGTGCTTTTTCGGCAAATCCCCCAGGCGGGCAATACGCAGGCTGCCCGACATGCCTAAGTGCCACAGCAGCGTGGCACTGCCATCAGCGGTGGCTAGCGGAATCTGCAGGTATTTAGCTCGTCGGGCCAACTCGCCCACTCGCGCGCCGATTAAGCGTTCGGCCAGGTCGTCCGGCACTGGTACCCGCAGGCGCGGCTGGCGCACCCGCACTTCGGTAATTTCTTGCCCCTCTATATAGGGGGCGATGCCACGTCGCGTGGTTTCAACTTCAGGCAGTTCGGGCATGATGAAAGCCTATGATGACAGCACAGTGACAGCGATTAACGGCCAAGGCGCTAACGACAGACATGCAAAAACCCGGCTTTAGGCCGGGTTTTTCAACAGGCGCTCGCCTGCGGTGAAAGCCGATCATCGTAATCGCGATTACTTGATCTTGGCTTCCTTGTAGATAACGTGCTTACGGACCACCGGGTCGTATTTCTTGAATTCGAACTTATCCGGGGTGTTCCGCTTGTTCTTATCAGTGGTGTAGAAGTGGCCTGTACCGGCACTAGACACCAGCTTGATCTTATCGCGCATGGTTTAACTCTCCCAAAAGTGCTTAGCAAAAAGCTGGCTTAGATAGCGTCGCCGCGTTTGCGGATATCGGCCAGAACCGTCTCGATACCTTTCTTGTCGATGATACGCATACCTTTAGAGGAAACGCGCAGCTTGACGAAGCGGTTTTCAGACTCAACCCAAAAACGATGGGTGTGCAGGTTCGGCAAGAAACGACGACGTGTCTTACGCTGGGAGTGAGAAACGTTATTACCAGTTACCGGACGCTTGCCGGTAACCTGACATACTTTGGACATGAGAGCCTCCAACCGCTTGGCGAGTTGTTCAAAACTGTCGGGCAAACCGGAGCAGGGAGGGAGTCGACGCAGTTAACCGCCTAGCTGTACCCAAATCCGTTATTCAACCCAAGTTCAAAGGTGGCACTTTATACCAGAGCACCTAGCTACCAGCAAGCGAAACCGCCCAAAAAGGCCAAAAAAGCGCATTTTTGGACAATTTACTTAGAAAAGGGGCAGCGGCCTGACGACCAGCCACGCGTCTTTTATTGCTAAGATTATTGCTTATAGCCAGCCACGCTCGGCAAATGACACCACTTCTCCGTCCCCCACCACAAAATGATCGAGTACCCGCACGTCAAAGAGTGCAAGGGCATCTTTTAAGCGTTCAGTGATACGTCGATCAGCATCGCTGGGCTCAGCCACACCCGATGGGTGATTGTGGGCCAGGATGACAGCACCAGCGTGTAATTCCAGCGCACGCTTGGCAACTTCGCGGGGATAAACGGATGCGCTGTCTAGGGTACCGCGAAATAGGGATTCATAGCGAATAATTCGATGCTGTGTATCCAAAAAAAGTACGGCGAACTCTTCATGCCCCAAGTGACGCAGCTGTGAGCTTAAATAGTGGCGCACCAACGCAGGCGACGTTAGGGCATTGCCACGAGCCAGTTGGCTGGCCAAATGCCGTCGAGAGAGCTCTAGGGTGGCCTGCAACTGGGCAAATTTAGCACTTCCCAGACCACGGGCGGAGCAGAACTGGGTTTGGTCCGCCTCAAGCAACTGCCTTAACCCCCCAAAATTCGCCAGCAAGTCCCGCGCCAAGTCTACCGCCGAGCGCCCCTGCACGCCTACTCGCAGAAAAATCGCTAACAGCTCGGCATCCGAAAGTGCCTGCGCGCCCATATTCAACAGCTTTTCCCGTGGCCGCTCACCTTCGGGCCAATGATTAATCCCCATCCACGCCTCCCTAATGGTT
Organism: Vreelandella lionensis; assembly: GCF_044543515.1. Classification (NCBI taxonomy): domain Bacteria; kingdom Pseudomonadati; phylum Pseudomonadota; class Gammaproteobacteria; order Oceanospirillales; family Halomonadaceae; genus Vreelandella; species Vreelandella lionensis. The sequence continues at coordinate 6,496 of NZ_JBITWC010000010.1, forward strand.
CTTTTAACGCACTGCCATGACCGCCAGCCTCACTATACCTAGCATTATGGCGAATCTGCCGAGCATGCCAAAATAATCAGCCAAATGGTATGGTAAGCCCCTTGTTGATCGTCACACTGGACTGCCCACCATGGCCCCACTTTCGCACTCCCCCTTATCGTCGCTAGCGGGTAAGCGCCTGCTGCTGGGCGTTAGCGCCGGCATCGCGGCCTACAAAAGCGCCCTTATCGTGCGGCTGCTAAAACAGGCTGGCTGCGAGGTTCGTGTAGTGATGACCGAGGGAGCCCAGGCGTTTATAACGCCACTCACGCTTCAGGCACTTTCGGGCGAGCCGGTGCGTACCTCGCTACTCGACCCTGAAGCGGAAGCTGGCATGGGGCATATCGAGCTGGCCCGCTGGGCGGATGCCATCGTCATCGCCCCGGCCACCGCCGACTTGATCGCGCGGCTGGTCCATGGCATGGCGGATGACTTACTGACCACTCTATGCCTTGCTTCTGAAGCACCGCGCCTCATCGCCCCTGCGATGAATCAGGCCATGTGGCGCCACCCAGCCACTCAGCGCAATGTGGAGCAGTTGGCCACCGATGGCTGGCAGCTGATTGGCCCGGCGGCGGGCGATCAGGCCTGCGGCGACGTCGGCCCAGGGCGCATGAGCGAGCCTGAAGAGATCCTGGAAGCGGTGACCCAGAGCTTTGTGACAAAGAACTTTGCGCCGCCTGTCGCCGCTTCCGCCAGCGCACCCCACATGGTGATCACCGCCGGCCCCACTCGCGAGGCGCTGGACCCGGTGCGCTACCTGTCAAATCACAGCTCGGGGAAAATGGGCTACGCCCTGGCTGCGGAAGCGGCCGCCCAAGGGGCGCGGGTAACGCTGATCAGCGGCCCGGTGAACCTGCCTACTCCCCAAGGTGTCGAGCGGCTCAACGTCGAAACCGCCGTACAGATGCACGAAGCATCGCTTAAGCTGGCCCCCCAAGCGGCGCTGTTTATCGGCTGCGCGGCGGTAGCCGACTACCGCGCGGAAAGCGCTGCCGAGCACAAGCTTAAAAAAACCGATGACCGGGATACGCTGACGCTCACGCTGGTGAAAAATCCAGACATCATTGCCGACGTAGCGGCGCTGCCTAAAGGTCAGCGCCCCTTTGTGGTGGGCTTTGCCGCCGAGACCCAGAACATCGAGCGCTACGCCCAGGACAAACTGGCCCGCAAAGGGCTGGATATGATCGTCGCTAACGATGTTTCCCAGCAGGGCCTGGGCTTTGGCAGCGACGACAACGCGGCGCTGCTGCTATGGCGAACGCCTACCCATAACGAGCAGCTTGTTGCCCCGCCGCAACCCAAAACTCAACTGGCAGCGCTGATTATTCAGCATGCACTCAAGCAACTCTCTTTGATCTCTTCTGGAGCCTGACCATGAGCAGCCCCCGCCCTCGCCTGCAGTGCAATGTGTTGGATGAGCGCCTGCACGATTACCTCCCCTCCTACGCCACGGCAGGCTCTGCGGGCATGGACTTACGGGCGCTGCTGGATGCCCCCCTCACCCTTGCCCCCGGCGAATGCCAACTCGTACGCACCGGCCTTGCCATCTATATTGAAGATCCAGGCTTGGCGGGCATGATTCTGCCGCGCTCTGGCCTCGGCCATAAACACGGCATCGTGCTGGGTAACCTGGTTGGGCTCATCGACTCCGACTACCAGGGCGAGCTAATGATCTCGGTATGGAATCGCGGCCAGGACAGCTTCACGATTGCGCCCTTCGAGCGGCTCGCCCAGTACGTTCTGGTCCCCGTGGTGCAAGCTGAACTCGATATCGTCGATAGCTTTACCGACTCTACTCGCGGCAGCGGCGGTTTCGGCAGCACCGGCCGTCAGTAACCCCGTTCGCCAGCCCACTCCCTTTCAGCGTTTTTCAAGGATCGATGATGACCGTACCCGCTTCGATATTTCGCGCTTACGATATTCGCGGCATCGTGGATGACACGTTAAGCGAAGCCACCACCGAGCTGATTGGCCGTGCCGTCGGCTCTGAAGCCGCCGTTCGTGGCGAGCAGACGGTGATTGTGGCGCGAGATGGCCGCACCTCTGGGCCGCGCCTGCAAGCAGCGCTCATTCGCGGCCTTCAGGCCGCCGGGCGGGACGTTATCGATATCGGCATGGTGCCCACACCGGTGCTCTACTTCGCCACCCACACGCTGCCAGAGAGTCGCTCAGGGGTGATGCTCACCGGCAGCCACAACCCGCCGGACTACAATGGCTTTAAAATCGTCCTCGCAGGGGAAACGCTATCCGGCGACGCCATTACTGCGCTCTTTGAGCGTATCCAGGCGGGCAATTTCACCCAGGGCCAAGGCAGCGTGAGCAGCCAAGATCTGCGCGCCAGCTACCTGGAGCGCATTTTGAGCGATGTAAAGGTGGAACGCCCGCTCAGCGCCGTGGTGGATTGCGGCAACGGTGTGGCCGGAGAGCTTGGCCCGCAACTTATTCAGCGGCTTGGGGTCACCACCACACCGCTGTTTGACGAGATCGATGGCCGCTTCCCCAACCATCACCCCGACCCCGGCAAGCCGGAAAACCTGCAGGATCTGATCCACCACGTCCAGCAGAGCGGTGCCGACATCGGCCTTGCCTTCGACGGCGACGGTGACCGGCTAGGCGTCGTCACGCCCCGTGGGCGTATGATTTACCCTGACCACCTGCTGATGCTGTTTGCCACCGATATGCTGTCGCGCAATCCTGGAGCGAAAGTGGTCTTCGATATCAAGTGCACCGGCAATCTTGCCCGGGTGATTAGCGAGGCTGGCGGCGAGCCTGAGATGTGGCGCACCGGCCACTCACTGATTAAAGCGCGTATGAAAGAGACCGACGCGCTGCTGGGCGGCGAAATGAGCGGACATATCTTCTTTAAAGAGCGCTGGTACGGCTTTGATGACGGCCTCTACGCAGCCGCCCGACTGCTGGAGATTCTTGCCCAGTTCCCCGGCGACGCGGACGCTTTCTTTGAGCAATTCCCCCAAGATGTCAGTACGCCAGAAATTAACGTCAGCGTTGCCGATGAAGAAAAATTTGCCATTATCGAGACACTTGCCAGAGAGGGCGACTTCGGCGAAGGTATCAAAACCACGCTGGATGGCATTCGCGTTGATTACACCGACGGCTGGGGATTATGTCGCGCCTCTAATACGACGCCCGCACTGGTGCTTCGTTTTGAGGGAAAAGATAGCGCAGCGCTCGCTCGAATCCGCGAGCGCTTTGAAAAAGCGCTACACGGCGTCGCGCCTACACTGACCATACCAGCCACAACAACAGCATGATCGCGCCCTTAGAACGCGCGACGTGTTAAAAAATGCTGTCATCCAGGCGCGTAAGCGCCTAGCAACGCAACAGACATTAAAAAGAGCAAAGGGACAACGTCATGAGTTCAGCTAGCCGCGACCCCCAGGTCGTTGTGGAGGTGCTGTCAGAAGCGCTTCCCTATATTCAGCAATTTTCCGGCAAAACTGTCGTCGTGAAATATGGCGGCAATGCCATGACCGAAGACACGCTGATCGACTCATTTGCTCGCAACATCGTGCTGATGAAGGAAGTTGGCATTAATCCGGTGGTGGTTCACGGCGGCGGCCCGCAAATTGGCAGCCTGCTGGAGAAGCTCAATATCGAATCCCGCTTCGTGAATGGCATGCGAGTCACTGACTCGCAAACCATGGATGTCGTGGAGATGGTACTGGGCGGCTTGGTGAACAAGAGCATCGTAAACCTGATCAATCAAAGCGGCGGCAAGGCGATTGGCCTGACCGGCAAAGATGGCGCCCAGATTCGCGCCCGGCAGCTGAAGGTGGAGCACCAGAGCCCGGAGATGACCGCGCCGGAAATCATCGACATCGGCCATGTCGGCGAAGTGGAGTCGATCTCCACTGACCTGATCGAGATGCTGGCCGCCCGGGACTTTATTCCGGTCATCGCTCCCATCGGCGTGGATGACAAAGGTAACAGCTACAACATCAATGCCGATCTGGTAGCAGGCAAGCTGGCCGAAGCGCTGAACGCCGAGAAGCTGATGCTGCTGACCAACGTGGCGGGCTTGATGAACAGCGAAGGCAAGGTGCTAACGGGGCTCACCACCGCCCAGGTAGACGGCCTGATTGCCGATGGCACCATTTACGGCGGGATGCTACCCAAAATCCGCTGCGCGCTGGATGCCGTGAAAGGCGGTGTGAACAGCGCCCATATTATTGATGGCCGCGTTCCTCATGCGGTGCTACTGGAAATCTTTACCAACGCCGGGGTAGGCACCCTGATCACTGACGCAGGTTAATCGCGACGGAGGGCAAGAGTCATGAGTGACGATCGCAAACCTCGCCGCCGCGAGCAAATTCTGCAGGCGTTAGCCATCATGCTGGAAGAGGACAGTGGCAAGCGGATCACCACGGCCGCACTGGCGCGCCAAGTGGGCGTTTCCGAAGCGGCGCTGTATCGCCACTTCCCCAGCAAGGCGCGCATGTTCGAGGGACTGATCGACTTCATCGAAGAGAGCATTTTCGCACGCATTACCCGCATTCTGGATGACATCCCCGACGCCACGACCCGCTGCGGGACGATTCTCTCGCTCCTGCTCGGGTTTGCCGAGAAGAACCCCGGGCTTGCCAGGGTGCTAGGGGGCGATGTGCTCACCGGTGAAACCGCACGGCTGCGCCAGCGGGTACACCAGCTCTTCGAGCGCCTGGAAACCCAGCTCAAGCAGGTGCTGCGGGAAGCCGAGCTGCGCGAAGGGCTACGCACCAACATTTCCGCCTCGGCCGCAGCCAACCTACTGATCGCCCAAGCCGAGGGGCGTATTTCTCAATATGTACGTAGCGACTTCAAACGCTTGCCCACCGAATATTGGGACGACCAGTGGACGCTACTCTCTGGCCAGCTGTTAAGAACCACTGCACAGCCAGCTTAATAGAGAAAAACGAAAACGCCCCGAAGGTACGGCACCTTCGGGGCGTTTTATTGCGCGACAAAATAGCATTACGCAGCGATAGCGGCGTCGCCCATTTTCTGGCGCAGTTTCTTCATGGCGTTCTTCTCGAGCTGGCGAATACGCTCGGCGCTGACGCCGTACACATCGGCCAAATCGTGCAGCGTTGCTTTATCATCGGTGAGCCAACGGCGCTGCAGGATATCCCGCGAACGATCATCCAATCCCTTCAGCGCCAGCTGCAAGCGACGAGTAGAGTCTTCTTCAAAATCGCTGTCTTCGAGCTGCGTCGCAGGGTCGGCGGACGCATCGTCGAGGAAGTAAGCCGGCGCTTGGTAGGTGCTCTCTTCATCGTCGCTTGGCGAGGCATCATAACCTGCATCAAACGCTGAGAGGCGGCCTTCCATATCGCGCACGATTTCAGGCTTCACATCAAGGTCTTTGGCGATGGCATCCACTTCGTCATTATTCAGCCATGCCAAACGCTTTTTCGCGCTGCGCAGGTTGAAGAACAGCTTGCGCTGGGCTTTGGTGGTGGCGATTTTAACAATGCGCCAGTTACGCAGCACAAACTCATGAATCTCTGCCTTGATCCAATGCACGGCAAACGACACTAGGCGCACGCCCTGGTTAGGGTCGAAACGCTTGACCGCCTTCATCAGGCCAACATTACCTTCCTGAATCAGATCTGCCTGCGGCAGGCCGTAGCCTGAATAGCTACGGGCAATATGCACCACAAAACGCAGGTGCGAAAGCACCAAGCGGCGCGCCGCTTCCAGGTCGCCTTCATCATAAAGACGAAACGCCAGCTCGCGCTCTTCCTCGACGCTCAGCACAGCGATGCCATTCACCGCTTGAATATAGCCCCCCAGGTCGTTGCCTGGTGAAAGCTGTCCCACCGGTAGAAGACTAGTGCTCATGTGCAGGTGGTCTCCCTTAAAACCTATCGTGGTTGACGTGTCGGCCTAACATTATAAAACGTGCTGCCAAACGTCCTGAATTAACTTATAAGACCTTAGTAGAAGCTTAAGGTTCAAACGACCGATGCATTCACTGCATAAGTCGCAAAACGGGGGTAGAAATTCCCGTTATCGACCGCATAACACAGCATACTGCTAAATATATGACTCACATGTAAACCTATGATGACATAAATGCTGCCTACATGCGTTAACGCGGGCGAATGCTGGAGAGATGGCGTGTTACGGCAAGCCATGCACCCAGCCAGCCAAGTAGTGTACTGCAAGATAGCAGAATTGTAGAGCCTGTCACATCTAGCTGCGGCAAGGTGAAGCTGGCACCGTAGCTGGCCGCCAGCGCCGCTACCGGCAGTGAGAGCCAGTGATTACCCAACCCTAACAGGCCCAAGGCCAGCAGCCCGCCGCCAACGCCGTACCAGGCACCGCTGTACAAGAAGGGGCGACGCACGAAGGCGTGAGTGGCGCCAATCAGCATTACCACCTCAATTTCGCGGCGGCGACTCTCCACCGCCAAGCGGATGGTGTTTCCCACCACCAGCAGCACGCCAAAACCGAACAGCACGCCCAGGGCAAGCGCCATGCGGCGACCTAGATCCGCTAAATGGCGCAGCCGCTCTACCCAGGCTAAATCGACGCGCACTTCGTCAATACCGGACAGCCCCTCTAACCGCTGGGCTAGCCCAGCCATGGCGGCGGGGTCCACATTTTGCGGGGAAATGACGATGCTCGTAGGAAGAGGGTTATCGTCCAGTCCTGCGAGAGTATCATCGACACCCAGCGCCTGTTGAAAATCCGCCATGCCCTGCTCCGGGCTAATCAATCGCGTCTTGGCAACGCCGTCATCAGCGGCAACGGCTTCCTCAATCCGAGCCGCCTGTGCCTCATCAATACTCATTTCCAAATAAACGGTAAGCGTGGCGCTTTCATCCAGCTCCGCATCCAGCAGTTTGGCGCTATCCAGGGTAAGCCACAGCGCGGCGGGGAGCACTAGGGCAATGGCAATCGCCAGCATCGTGAGCAAGTTACCCAGCGGATGGCGCACCAGCCGGTAGAGGCTATCCAGCGCCATGGCGCGGTGGTGCCGCCCCCAGGCACGCAAGCGGCTGCTAAAACGTGTTTGCTGAGCGCGCGCCCCACTGCGAGGGGCTGTTTCCGAGGCAGGTGCGGCGGGCTTGGGTGTTTGGCGCTTACCCCGAGGGGCGGCACCGCTTTGGCGAGTATTGGCTGAGCGCTTCATGCAGCCCCCTCATCGGCGACTAAACGACCGTCCTGCAGACGCAGGATGCGGTGGTGCAGGCGGGCAATCAGCGCCAAATCGTGGCTAGCGATCATGACCGTAGTGCCGATACGGTTGAAGTCTTCGAACAGGGCCATGATATCGGCAGAGAGCTGTGGGTCTAGGTTACCGGTGGGCTCATCGGCAAGCAGCAGCGCGGGCTTATTGACCACGGCGCGGGCAATGCCCACCCGCTGCTGCTCACCGCCGGAAAGCTCGATGGGCAGGGCTTTTTCGCGGTGCAACAGGCCGACTTTATCCAGTGCTGCCCGCACCCGCCTCGCCGCCTCTCGGGGCTCTACACCCTGAATTTCTAGCGGCAGCGAAACGTTATGGAACACGCTGCGATCAAATAGCAGCTGGTGGTCCTGAAATACCACGCCAATCTGGCGACGATAAAACGGCACCTGGCTGGCGTGGAGTTGGGCAATGTCATGCCCGGCTACCACCACTCGCCCACGGCTGGGCTTTTCTAGGCGCATAATCAGCCGCAGTAGCGAGCTTTTTCCCGCCCCGGAGTGGCCAGTCAGAAACACCATTTCGCCTCTCGCCACGCGAAAGTTCAGGTGCGCCAGCGCGTCAAAGCGCCCTCCATAGCGCTTCCCCACATGCTCAAAAGCAATCATGCGCGACCATCATCCCCTTGGCGGTCAAACAGCGCGTTGACGAAGTCGTTAGCGTTGAAGGGGCGCAAGTCGTCCAGGCCCTCACCCACCCCGATAAAGCGAATCGGCGTTTCTAGCTGTTTCGCCAGGGCAAAGATAATCCCGCCTTTGGCGGTGCCATCCAGCTTGGTTAAAGTAATGCCGCTAATCGGCACCGCCTCATTAAAAGTAGTGGCCTGGGAAATTGCGTTCTGCCCCGTGCCTGCATCCAGCACGAGCATGACCTCATGGGGCGCCGTGTCATCGAGCTTCTGCATCACACGGTGCACCTTTTTCAGCTCTTCCATCAGGTGGCTCTTGTTGTGCAGCCGCCCGGCGGTATCGGCGATCAGCACATCTACGCCGCGAGACTTGGCGGCCGCCACTGCGTCGTAAATCACCGAGGCGCTGTCAGCCCCGGTGTGCTGAGCAATCACCGGTACACTGTTGCGTTCGCCCCACACTTTAAGCTGTTCCACCGCCGCCGCACGGAAGGTATCCCCGGCTGCCAGCATGACGCTCTTGCCTTCGCGCTGGAAACGCTGGGTGAGCTTGCCGATGGTGGTGGTTTTACCCACGCCGTTGACCCCCACCACCAGAATAACGAAGGGGCCGTCGCTCTCTTTCTCGAAGCTGAGCGGCGCAGACACGGGAGCCAGCAGCGCGGCCAGCTCCTCCTGTAGGCCGCGATAGAGCGCTTCGGGATTATTCAGCTCTTTGCGGGAAACCCGTGCCTCAAGGCGCTCGATGATTTCGCTCGTCGCTTCGATGCCCACATCGGCCATGAGCAGCTGAGTTTCCAGATCCTCCAGCAGCTCGTCATCGATATGCTTTTTGCCAAGGAACAGGTCGGCCAAGCCGTCAGTAAGATTGGCGCGGGTTTTCCCCAGGCCAGATTTGATGCGCGCAAACCAGCCTTTCTTCTCGCCTTTTTCGGATACCGGCTTCTCTTGAAGCGCAGGCTTCGCGGCTGGCTCTGGCTCTGGCTCTGGCTCTGGCTCTGGCTCTGGCTCTGGCTCTGGCTCTGGCTCTGGCTCTGGCTCTGGCTCTGGCTCTGGCTCTGGCT
>NZ_JBITWC010000010.1:15521-143807 GCF_044543515.1 Vreelandella lionensis
CTCTGGCTCTGGCTCTGGCTCTGGCTCTGGCTCTGGCTCTGGCTCTGGCTCTGGCTCTGGCTCTGGCTCTGGCTCTGGCTCTGGCTCTGGCTCTGGCACAGTGTCCATGATTGGCGCGGGGGTGACTTCCTCGTCAACGCCCGTTGGCTGAACGTCCTCTTTGCTCACCGGCTCAGGCGACTGCTCCTGAGCGAGCACCTCAGTGGGTTCGTTTTCGCGCTCCGGCGCGGGCTTGGGCGGTTCTTCTGCCAGCAGTTCGGAAGGCGGCTCTTTTAGCTCAGCCGGCGTCTCCGAAGGCGCTGATACATCGGCAGCAGGCTCCTTATCAGGCGCGCCTTCGGGCTCGTCTGGCAGCGCTGGCTGCTCTTGGGCGTCTTGAGGCTCCTGCTGGGAGTCGTGCTTTTTCTTACGTTTGAAAAAACCGAACATAGGTGTCATCCGACTAAATAGGTGAACATTGCGATTATCCTACCACCGCAGACCAAGACTTTGGATAAGTAGCCCGCTACAATCCGCGTTATGAAACGACAACGCTCCTCTCGCTCATCATCTCGCATGTCGACTCCCCGCCGCGGAACTGCCAAACCGCCGGGGAAACTGCGCATTATCGGCGGCGATTTTCGCCGCCGCATGCTGCCTGTGCTCGACCACCCGGGCCTACGCCCTACGCCGGATCGCGTACGTGAAACGCTGTTTAACTGGCTGGGCCAAGCGCTGCATGGCAAGCAGGTGCTGGACCTATTTGCCGGTACCGGCGCGCTTGGCATCGAGTCGCTCTCTCGGGGGGCTGCGCAGGTCACCTTTGTCGAGCGCGATACACACGTTGCCGCGCTGATTCGCGACAATCTTGCCACCCTCGGTGCAACGCAGGGGCAGGTAGTGACTGCTGATGCCCAGGCGTTTCTTGAAAAGCCTAGCCAACCTGCTGATCTGGTGTTTCTCGACCCGCCGTTCCACCAAGGGTTAGCCGCGTCTTGCTGTGCCGCGCTGGAAGCGGGCGGATGGCTGGCAAGCGATGCGATGATCTACCTGGAAACCGAACAGAGCCTAACGCCAGCGGTACCGGCTAACTGGCATTTACACCGTGAAACTCAGGCAGGTGAGAGTATTGCCAGGCTCTATCAACGCTTGCCCTCGTAAAGCGCTTGCCGCCAACTGACAGCAGCGTTACGCTCGCTCGATTGAGTCACACATTGATGGCCCATTTTATTTCATGACGATAGGCAGCCGCCTGTCGTCCGTTACTGGAGGTAGGCATGAGCCTTGAGCTTTTTAATCAGTTAGAACAGAAAATCACCGACACTGTTGAGGCGTTGGAGATGATGAAGCTGGAAAACGAAGAGCTGCGTAACGAAAACGCTCAGTTAAAACAAGAGCGTGAAGAGTGGGAAAGCCGCTTACAAGGTGTGCTTAGCAAATTCGATGGCATGAGTGATAGCAACGCGTCCTAAGCCAACGGCAGCGACATTAACAGCGCATCCTCCCGCCCGGTCGTGCCTTTCACGGCCGGGTAGTACTCCTTCCGACGACCATCTTCGCCAAACCCCGCCTGCTGATACAGCGCAATCGCTCGCTGGTTTCCAGCACGCACTTCCAACAGCAGCCGCTCAGCTTGCCACTGCTTCGCCACCGCGACCACTTTGTTAAGCAGCCGCTGGCCTATGCCTTGCCCTTGGCAAGCGGGCAGTACACCAATCGCCTGTAGCTCAGCGTCAAACGGCAACTTCGCCAACAACGCATAACCCATTAGCACGTCGTCCTGCCAATAGCCCACTACCCAGGCCTGCTCATCGGCCAGCGCTTCATCTAACTGCTGGGGGCTTGCCCCGCTGTGTGCGGCGGCTTCTAAAGTATGTAGCGGCACTCGATGCGCAGCGTTTAACCGGCAGATCACTCAGCACTCCACTGCTGTCCTAAGGCCACCAAACGCGGCCATAGCGCGCGTTTAGCACTGGCCTGCTGAGTGAGCGCGGCCAGCGACGGGCCTTGCCACACAGGAAGTGCGAGCGTTTGGCTCTGCCCGTCGGTAAGCGCCATGACTCGAGCAAGGTCAGTAGCCGTCTCCTCTGCGCCCCACCAGAGCACTTGCTCTAACTGCCAGCCTTGTCGGGTCGCGGCCCCAGCAACAAACGCTGCCACACCCTCCTGAGCTTCCTCAAGCGGCTCTTCCGGCGCAAAGGCTGTGGCCATGGGCGGCCATTTGAAGTGGGTCACTGTTGGCAGTTCGCCGCGTAACACACCAGCCGCCCGCAGCATATTGGCAAGCAACTGCTGTTCAACCGGAGACATTTCCCCTTCACATACGCTAAGCCAGCGTCCTCCCACACAAGCACAGGAGAGACTAAAGTTCAGCGGCTTGGCGGGTTGCGCAGGCGGTACTCTGGGTTCTGGTACCGGGCTCGCCTCCGGGGTGGGTGCCGCGGCAGGCGAATGACCTAAGAGCGCCTTGACCGCCGAGGGCGATGCCACTGGGGAAGTGTTTTCTTGCTCGACAGCGGCAGGCTGGCTACGTGTTCGCGGTGCTGGTGCATCATCCAGCAGCGCATGCAACCGCTCCCGTGGTGGTGTTTTGGTCGGTGTTTCTTCCCACTCGCAGGCTTCCGTCGGGCGGGCGTTGGGCAGCTGGTAGCGGCATGCCCAGGCGGTAATACCCATAGCATCCAGGTAGTGCCGACGAACAACCTCCGGGGTCACTGGCCGCCGCCACGGCAGTTGGGGGAGTTCGGGCGCTCGCTGCCCCGTGCCTGCCACTCTTTCGGTGTGTAGAGGTGCAGCGCCAGGGCGTGCACCGGGCCAGAGAGCTCATCCGCCAACAGGGCATAAATTTGTTGGTGGCGCTTGACCGGCATCATGCCATCGAAGCTATCGCTTACCAGCGTCACTTTGAAGTGAGTTTCAGAGTTGGCCGGCACGTTATGCATATGGCTTTCGTTTTCGACCTGCAGCACGTCAGGGGTTAAGGCCGCCAACTTCTGCTCGATTTGTGTCTGTATCGCCATGGGACTCTCCTTCAGTCAGCAACTGGCTTATTGTACGCCCTTACTTTCCAACAGACGATGCCCGCCGCTCAACCAGCGCCCTCTGGGCAAGCGACACCCGCGAAAGGCTCGCCAGCAACGCTAACAGGGTGGTCCCCGCTCCCAACCAGAGCGTGACCTGAATTGGCGACCCCAGCGCCAGCGCTGCCCCAACGAGAGCCACTCCGAATGACTGCCCCACCGTGCGCGTGGTGCTCATCACCCCGGAAACGTTGGCACTGCGCTCAGGTGGCAGGCTGCCCATCATTTCACGGTTATTCGGCGGCTGGAAAAGTCCAAACCCAATACCACACAGCGCCGTGCGCCACAGGCTGCCCGCCACGCCGGTGCTCTCATCCACCAGCGCCAGCGCGACTAGGCCAATAATCAGTAGCATCAGCCCGGTACTAGATAGCAGGCTGGGATTAACTCGATCCGCCAGCCGCCCCGCCAACGGCCCCACTAGCATGATCGCCAGGGGCCATGGCGTGAATAGCCAAGCGGTTTCTAGTGGCGAAAAGCCCATCTGTTCTTGATAGAAAAACGATAGCGCTACAAAGGTGAGTCCCTGCCCAATAAACGCTAATCCCGAGGCGGAAACCGCCAGCGTGAAGCGCTTTTCAGCAAACACGCTCAGCGGCAGCAGTGGATAAGGAGCGCGCTGCTGGCGCCGGATAAATAGAGTACACGCGGCCACTGCCAACATGGCCCAACCGCCGCTTTGCCAGATAGGCGCAGCGTGACCAACGGCGTCCATTGCGACAAAGAAGCTCGCCAGCATCAACATCGAGTAGAGTGCCCCCAGCGTATCAAAACTACCCTGGCGAGGCGTATCCCGCGGCAACGCCCGGCTGGCTAGCCAGAGCGAGCACACCCCGAGGGGCACGTTGAGCGCAAACAACCACGGCCAATCCACAAACGAGAGAATAACCCCGCTGAGCGTGGGGCCTGCGGCATAACCACCCGCTACCACTAGAGCACTTAGACCGAGCGCGCTGCCTAACAAGCGGGATGGAAAAATAGCCCGATAGAGGGACGGCCCAATGGAAAGGGTCGCGGCTGCCCCAAGGCCTTGGAAGGCGCGAAACACTAGCAATGTTTCTAAATTACGCGACAGCGCCGCCCCTAGTGCTGCTACCACAAACGTCCCAAGGCCAAACAAGTAGAGCCGCCTGCGAGTAATGAGCTCGCTGATGCCCGCAAATACCAGTAAGAACGCAGCACACACGACCTGGAACAGGTTAGTAATCCATACTGCCCTGGAGGCCGGCACATTCAGATCGGCAGCAATGGTGGGCAGGGCGAGGTTGATCATGGTGGTATCGACCACCGCCATCAACGTACCGGTGACCAGCGCCAGCACGGCGAGCAGGCGCTCAGGCCCCGGCAGCCCATCGTCGCCAGGGCGAGTTTCAAACAGTCGCATGGTAATGAATTCCTAAACAGACCCCTTACAAACGGCGAAACCGGCCGAAGCCGGTTTCACTGTGCGCTTACGCTAAAATAGTAGCACGCTAATCTTGTTCGTTGTCGAGCAGCAGCGCGTCGTCAACATCCGAGATTTCCAGGGCGGTTTCGTCGTCCAGGTCAATGGCTAAGTAGCTGTGCTCAACGCGCAGGAATTCCTGAAACAGCGACCAATCGAGTTTTTCTGGCCACTGACGCTCATCCTCTTCCCAAGCGCGCAGCTCGGTCTCTAGGATTTCTACGTGACGCTCACGCACGAACGTCTCCAACGCCTCTGGGGTATCCATCTCGGGGATCAGGTATACCGTACTTTCACGTTCGACGTCGTCCAGGGTCAGGTCGTCGTCTCCCATGGTGGGTTCGAGCGCATTGATCCAGTCCACGAAGGTCTGGGTCGGCCTGACGCTCAGGGCAGAGCGATTTAGCAGTTTCATGGGATTCTCCTCGCCGTCGAAACGTTGACCATTATGGGCGCTAAATCGCGCCCTTACCAACTTTTCGTCCGCTACCGCCTGGTTGAGCGTTAATCCACCTCGGGGCGCATGGCCGGGAATAGCAGCACATCCCGAATGGAGGGGCTGTCGGTGAACAGCATCACCAAGCGGTCAATGCCGATGCCCTCGCCCGCCGTGGGCGGCAGGCCGTACTCCAGCGCGCGCACGTAGTCGGCGTCATAGTACATGGCTTCCAGATCACCGGCGTCTTTCTCGGCGGCCTGTTCACGGAAACGCTCTGCCTGGTCTTCGGCGTCGTTCAGCTCCGAGAAGCCATTGGCGATCTCGCGTCCACCGACGAAGAACTCAAAGCGGTCGGTCACGAAGGGGTTGGCATCGTTACGACGCGCCAGCGGGCTAACTTCTGCCGGGTATTCAGTGATGAACGTGGGCTGGTCCAGTTTGTGTTCCGCCACTTCTTCAAAGATCTCGGTTTGAACTTTACCCAGGCCCCAGCTCTCTTTGACCTTGATGCCCAGTTTTTCCGCCGCAGCGCGGGCAGCATCTAGGGTATCTAGGTCGGCATCGGTGATGCCGTCGCCGTGATCCAGAATCGCTTGGCGCAGGGTGAGACGCTTGAAGGGCTGACCAAAATCGTAGCTGGCCCCCTGGTAAGTAATCGTGGTGGTGCCCAGCACTTCCTGAGCTGCCGTGCGCAGCATGGCTTCGGTCATGTCCAGCAGGTCGCGGTAATTCGCGTAGGCCCAGTAGAACTCCACCATGGTGAACTCAGGGTTGTGCCGCGTGGACAAGCCTTCGTTACGGAAGTTGCGGTTGATCTCGAACACTTTCTCGAAACCACCCACCACCAGGCGCTTCAGGTAAAGCTCCGGCGCAATACGCAGGTACATATCGATATCCAGCGCATTGTGGTGAGTAATAAACGGACGCGCCGCCGCGCCGCCGGGGATCGGCTGCAGCATCGGCGTTTCCACTTCCATGAAGCCACGGGCTTCGAAGAAACGGCGCATGGAGCTGATCACCGCCGCGCGGGTTTCGAACACCTTACGCGACTGCGGGTTCATGATCAGATCCACGTAACGCTGACGATAGCGGGCTTCTTGATCGGTCAGGCCGTGGAACTTATCCGGCAGCGGGCGCAAGCTCTTGGTCAGCAGCTGCGCCTCGACCATCATCACGTACAGGTCGCCTTTGCCGGACTTGTGCACCGGGCCACGGGCGGCGACGATATCGCCGATATCCCAGCCCTTGATGTCTTCCAGAACGTCTTCCGGCAGCCCCTTTTTATCCACGTAGAGCTGGATCTGGCCCGCCACGTCCTGAATCACGATAAACGGGCCGCGTTTGCGCATCACGCGCCCGGCCACCGACGCTTGGTGGTCCAGCGCTTCCAGCTCGGCTTTGTCTTTCTCGCCCAGCAGGTTATGCAGCTCAACGGTGAGGCTGTCGCGGCGGAAATCGTTCGGGAAAGCGCTTTTGCCCTGCTCGGCCGCCCGCTCACGGCGGGCCGCCAGCTTGGCACGGCGCTCGGCGATCAGGTGATTTTCGTTATCGAGAGAAGACGCGTCTTGGTTAGCCATCGGGCACCCTATTCATGTTCAAACGCTAAAAAGATTACAAACCCTGCTTCAGGCTGGCGACGATAAACTGATCTAAATCCCCGTCGAGCACCTTGTCGCAGTTGCTGGACTGAACGCCGGTACGCAGGTCTTTAATGCGCTGATCATCCAGTACGTAAGAGCGAATTTGGCTGCCCCAACC
Source organism: Vreelandella lionensis (assembly GCF_044543515.1). NCBI lineage: Bacteria > Pseudomonadati > Pseudomonadota > Gammaproteobacteria > Oceanospirillales > Halomonadaceae > Vreelandella > Vreelandella lionensis. The sequence continues at coordinate 22,222 of NZ_JBITWC010000010.1, forward strand.
GATATCGGCTTTGGAGTCTTCCGCTTCCTGCTTGGCCGCATTGCGCTTTTGCATTTCGTGTTCCCACAGCTTTGCCTTCAACTGCTTCATGGCGAAGTCGCGGTTCGCGTGCTGGCTACGCTGGCTCTGGCACGCCACCACAATGCCGGTCGGCTCGTGAGTGATCCGCACCGCCGAGTCGGTGGTGTTAACGTGCTGACCACCGGCGCCGCTGGAGCGGTAGGTATCGACACGCAGGTCGGACGGGTTAATCTCAACCTCGAAGCTATCGTCGATTTCAGGAGACAAGAACACCGACGCAAACGAGGTGTGACGGCGGCCACCGGAGTCGAACGGGCTTTTGCGCACTAAGCGGTGAACGCCGGTTTCCGTGCGCAGCCAGCCAAAAGCGTGGTCGCCCTGGATATGCAGCGACGCCGATTTAATGCCCGCTACTTCCCCAGCAGAAATCTCGATGATCTCGGTTTTAAAACCGTGGCTCTCGGCCCAGCGTAGGTACATGCGCAGCAAAATGTTGGCCCAATCCTGGGCTTCGGTGCCCCCGGAACCCGATTGAATATCCAGGTAGGCGTTGTTTTCGTCCATTTCTCCCGAGAACATGCGGCGAAACTCGAGTTTTTCCAGGGCGCCCTGCAGGCCATCGAGTTCTTTGCGTACTTCCTCGACGGTGCCTTCATCCTCTTCCATCTCGGCGAGTTCCAGCAGGTCGTGGCTATCGGCCAGGCCCTGATCCAACTCGTCAATGGTGGCCACAATGGCTTCGAGGGAGGCACGCTCTTTGCCCAGCTTTTGAGCGTAGTCTGGATCGTTCCAGACGTTGGGGTCTTCGAGTTCGCGGGATACTTCTTCTAGCCGATCTTTACGCTCGGCATAGTCAAAGATACCCCCTAAGAACGTCTGTCCGCTCAGACAGGTCCTTGATCTGGTTATGAATCGGGTTGGTTTCCAACATGGATCGCCCTAGCCTTGTTCAGTAAATAGCGGGGTCTCATGCGCGCTAAAACGCGGCTTAAAAGAGACAGGCGCCGCTGAGGTGACTCACCGCTTGGCGTTTAACACCTTCGCGAGCCACCCCAGCGGCGGAATTCTGGCACGTATTGTAACGAAACCCAGCGCATACCGCATCCATCCAGCCCTTCGTTGCTAACGTAAAAAACCCGGCCGAAGCCGGGTCAGTAGGTCGAAGACCGATCGTAAGCGCGAGCAGCCGATCAGAACCGATAGGTCAACTGAGCACCAAAGCCGTGGGCTTGGTTTTTGTAGTCAGCGGAGTAGTTAGAGGTAATCGGCGGCGTCCGCTGGCCTGCCACGGTAAAACTGTCCGTTTTGGTTTGGTCTATCTGCGTGCTGCGCTCTGTCAAATAAGAGTAAGCAACGTCTAGCGTCAGATCAGGCGTAGGGCTCCAACCAGCACCAATAGAAAAAATACGGCGGTCATCGGAGGGAATACGCACACTGCGAGTTGCATCCTGGGTAGGCGTGAAATCTAGCGTTACCCCAGCACGAAGGGCTAGCGTTGGTGTTAGCTGATACTCGCCGCCTGTCGAAAATGCCCAAGCATTTGAGTAATTTTGCTGCTCGTTGGTAATTTCACCACGCTCGTCGCCAGTGACCAAAATCTGGTCAAAGCGGCTCCAACGCGCCCATGAAGCACCGAACATAAGCTTTAAGTTGTCGCTCATTTGCTGGGTCAGCGAGAAGTTGACCGTTTCAGGCGTGGTGAGATCGAGTGCTGCGGAATCGGTTACTGTACCAATACCTAGCTGGTCCAATACAGGTGAGTCTGCAGTAAAGCTGCCCTCCAGATTGAAGTCTACTTTAGAGCGATAAGTTAACCCTAATGTTGTTTCAGGCACTGGCTGATAAATCACACCTAGGTTGTAACCCCAAGCTTCGTCGTCGCCCTCTACCCGCGAGTCGACTTCCGAGAGACCTAGTGGTGTTGCAACAGGCACTTGACGGCGCAGCTCACCTTCGACCTTGTTATAAGTAATACCGGCCCCCACCGACCACTGCTCATTAAAGCGGTAAGACACGGTTGGCTGGGCGGTCATCACTTTTACTTCTGTATAGTTACCTTGGTTACGCCCCTGGAAGCCACCTTCGTACTCAGTTTTGGAACCAAAAGGAGCATAGACACCAAACCCAAACGCAAGCTTTTCATTTACTGGGTTAGCATAAAAAGCAAACGGCACTAGCGTGCCAGGCACCATATCGCCATCATTTGACCCGGAGACCGGCAGCGTATCGGTTAACCCACCGGTAGCGGGCAAAAAGGCAGGGCTATTTTGTGACGCTCTAGCATTACTAATATCCGTATCGACGCTTAAAAAAGTACCACCCGCCGTAATCTGAGCGCGGTCGAGGAACGACATACCCGCCGGGTTGCCATACACAATCGTAGCATCGTGTACGTTTGAACTACGTCCCGCATGGCCATACCCCTGCCCACTGACGCTCTGTTCGTTAATCTGATATCCGCCTGCGTTGGCTTGGCTTGCAAAGGTAACTGCTGCAACCGCGGCCGCTAGGGTTAATTTCTTGAAGTTATTATGCATTGTGGGCCTCTCTCCCGATGATCCGGCGGACTGTGCCATCCATCCGCGTTGTTCCTACACCTCAGTTTTCGCCCAATGCTTGGTTCGGTTCAAGTGCAAACGAGCGTTTTATTTTATTTTCCGCTTATACATTAGTCGCACGCTCGTTTTAAATCAGTGTTTTAGTCATTTCGACTGAGCTACTCGCAGCAGCTTGACCTATGGGTTACCCAAAGGTTTTACACTACAGTTTGAACATTTACCACCAATCGGGGGGAGGTTATGTCGTTAAGCGATTTGAAAGTTGGCGAGCTTGCCAAACGCGGTCACGTCACTGCTGAAACCGTCCGCCACTACACCCGAGAAGGGTTGCTATCTCCCCAACGCCATCCCGACAACGGCTACCAGCTCTACTCCGCCACCGACTTGGAGCGTCTGCACTTTATTCAGCGGGCACGCAAGCTGGGGTTTAGCGTGGCGGAAATCCGCGACATCCTAGCCCATGCCGACCAAGGCGACTCCCCCTGCCCGCTGGTGCGCGACCTGCTCGCTCATCGGCTGCCGCAAATACGCGCGCGCATTGCCGAGCTTGAGGCGCTTGCCCAGCGAATGGAGCAGGCGCTCGAAAGTTGGCAAGACATGCCCGACGGCACCCCCGATGGCCACAGCCTGTGCCGCTTAATCGAAAGTTTTCCTGAGGAGGCCCCATGCAGCACGACACCGAGCAAACCGTGATGCTGATACGCACCGTGCCAGGTATGAACTGCCATGGCTGCGTCAAGCACATGCGTGAGGCCATTCAAGCCCAGGACCCGGCCGCCCAAGTGGAAGGGGTTCCTGCAGAAAAGCGCCTGGAAGTGACCAGCTCTCTTGACGATCAAGCGCTAGATAGTGCACTCAACGAAGCAGGTTACCCACCCAGTGACGACGCGAGTGACGCACCCACCCCAGACGCACCTGAACCCGCTGAATCGCAGAGTGCTCCCGTGGATGCGCCCCAACTGCGCCTGCTGATTAGCGGCATGACCTGCGCAGGCTGTGTCAAAAGCGTCGAAAAAGCACTGTCCCATACCCCTGGTGTGAACAGTGCCTCGGTGAATTTCGGCACCCACACCGCACAAGTCACCGGCAGTGCTACTCAGGAAGCGTTAATGGCGGCCGTTGCTGAGGCGGGCTATCGCGCCGAACCGATTGTGGATATGCGTGAAGCCGAGCGCACTCGCGAGGCGCAAGAGGCCGTTACCTACCGCCAGCGCCTCAAGGGCAGCGTGCTGTCGCTCTCCCTCGCCATTCCACTCATGCTGAGCATGTTCGTCTATCACCCACACCCCATGGGCGTTGGCCGCCTGTACTGGCTGGTGATTGGCCTGCTGACGCTCGCTATTTTGGCCTTTCCCGGGCGGCACTTTTTCACCAATGCTTGGAAACAGTTCAAGCATCATCAGGCCAATATGGACACCCTGGTGGCGATGGGCACCGGCACCGCCTGGCTCTACTCGATGATGGTGGTGCTCTTCGCCCCCTGGCTGCCGGAGGTGGCTCAGGGCATCTATTTTGAAGCGTCGGCCATGGTGGTCGGGCTTATTCTGCTGGGCAACGCCATGGAGCTACGCGCCCGAGGCCGCACCAGCAGCGCCCTTAAACGGCTGCTCGACCTACAGGAGAAAACCGCCCGGGTGATACGCGACGGCGTTGAACAAGAGATTGCGGTGGACGATGTATCGCTGGATGACCATATTCGCGTGCGCCCCGGTGAACGGCTGCCGGTAGATGGCGTAGTGCTCGACGGCCAGAGCTATATCGATGAGTCGATGCTCACCGGCGAACCGGTGCCAGTGCGCAAAGCAGCGGATGAAGAGGTAAACGCAGGCACGGTGAATGGCAGCGGCAGCTTGGTGTACCGCGCCACCCGCATCGGCCGCGATACCCGCCTGGGACGTATCACCGAACAGGTGGCCAGCGCACAAAACTCCCGCCCACCGATTGGCGAGCTGGCCGATACGATCTCAGGCATATTTGTACCCGCCGTGATGATTATTGCGGTGCTAACGGCCCTTGCCTGGTACAACCTCGGACCCGCTCCGGTGGTTATTCACATGCTGGTCACTGCTACTACCGTGCTAATTATCGCCTGCCCTTGCGCGCTGGGCTTGGCCACCCCGATCTCTACCATGATTGGCGTGGGCAAAGCCGCCGAGCATGGCGTGCTGGTGCGCAGCGGCGAAGCGCTGCAAACCGCTAGCCGTCTGACCACCCTGGTGGTGGACAAGACCGGCACTCTGACCGAAGGCAAACCTCGTGTGACCGAGGCAACGGTGCTGCACGACGATAGCACCCAAGTACTGGCCTGGGTGGCCGCCCTAGAGAGCCGCTCGGAGCACCCCCTTGCCAAAGCGCTGACGGCCTACGCCGAAGAGCACAACGCCCGCCCCGATGCGCTGGCTAGCTTTGATAGCGTGACCGGCGGCGGTGTTAAAGGCACCAGCCAAGCTAATGACACGCTGCTGCTAGGCAATGCGCGCTTATTGGAAGCGTCTGGCGTCGACCTTTCCCCAGCAGACGAGAGCATTCGCCAGTTGGAAGCCAAGGCGCGCTCGCTGGTCTATTTAGCGGTGAATGGTAAGCTGGCCGCCCTCTTCGGCGTTAGCGACCCGCTACGCACCGACGCCGCCGCAGCCGTAAAGCGCTTACAGAACGATGGGTTAATCGTTGTGATGCTGACGGGCGATAACGAGCATACCGCCGCTGCGGTGGCCCGCGAGGTAGGCATTAGCGAGTTCAAGGCAGGTATGACGCCTGACGACAAGCACGCAGAAATTGAGCGCCGCCAAGCGGCGGGCGAAGTGGTCGGCATGGTGGGCGACGGTATTAACGACGCACCCGCGCTGGCCCGGGCCAACGTGGGTTTTGCCATTGGCCAGGGTACCGATATCGCCATGGAGAGCGCCGGCATTACCCTGATGCGCGGTTCACTGCATGGCGTGGCCACAGCGATTGAGCTTAGCCGGGCCACGCTCACCAACATCAAGCAGAATCTAGTAGGCGCATTTGGCTATAACGTACTTTGTATCCCGATTGCCGCCGGCGTGCTCTACCCCGTAACCGGCATGTTGCTGTCACCGATCATTGCTGGCGCGGCCATGTCGCTCTCCTCCATCACCGTGGTCAGCAACGCCAACCGCCTGCGGTTATGGAAGCCCACCCAGCAGGAGGCCGTATGAGTTTACTGATCAATCTTGCGGGTATCGCCGTCATTGGCTTGATCGTCTGGTGGTTTTGGCTTAACTAGCAACCGTTTAGCTAACCCCGATATAACGCCCTGGCTTGTGGTTCAGGGCGATAATCAAGTTGAGCATCAGCGCCCCCAGCACCGAATAGCCCACACGGTCTAGCGGTAGCTGGGTGAGCGCCACCAGCAGAATCACGCCATCGATGCCGAGCTGCACATAGCCCGCCCGCAGGCCGTGTTTATCCTGCAGGTAGAGGGCGAGAATGTTGATACCGCCGAGGCTGGTGCGGTGGCGAAACAGCATCAGCATGCCAATCCCCATTAATGCGCCGCCCATCAGCGCCGCGTAGAGCGAAGGCACGTTGGCAAATTCGACCCACCCTTGGGTGAGTTCGGAGAACAGCGATACCAAGCCGATGGCCGCAAAAGTGCGAAGTGTAAAACTCCACCCCATGCGTTTGATCGCCAGATAGTAAAACGGCAGGTTGATAGCAAAAAACCAGATGCCAAACCCCCACCCCGTTACATAGTTCAGCAACAGCGCGAGCCCTGCGGTACTGCCGGTGAGCAGCACCGCGTGGGTGTAAAACGTCACCCCCAGCGCCACAAACAGCGTGCCCAACAGCATCGCCATGATGTCTTCGTAGGGCTTGTGGGGGTCTTTAGGCAGGTCTTCCATGCGCATGAGTGCGTCCTTTTTAGGATTATTAGAGCGGCCGCTTAAGCGGCCAAGGACGCGAGGATAGCGGAGAGTATTAAACGGGGCTAGCGTGCTCCACCATCAGCTGTAGTGACTCGCGACCGCGCCAGCGGTTGCGATTGAGTTTGTAAGCGCAGTGCAGCGTATCGCCCACGCTAAACGAGGGCAGCTCCCCCGGTGTAAGCGCGCGAAACCAGATCGCTTTGCTAGTGACGGCCCCCATGGAGAGCTCCATCATTAGGTGTGAGCCCTCTGCACCCACCGGGCGCAGCGCTTCCACAATAAAGCGCCCTTCAAATAGCGGCGGGTCAAACTCCCGGCCGTAGGGACCCAAGGTCTCGATTTCCACCAACGTCGTCAGCGAGAGCTGGGCGGTCGAGAGCTCGCCATCGGTCCACAGACGCGGGTAGAGCGGTGTGTCGCCCAACTGCTCGCCAACCGCTTGCAAAAACGCGGCTTTAAAGGCCGCTAGCTGCTCCCGTGGCACGCCCACGCCTGCAGCGCCACTGTGGCCCCCAAAGCGCGGCAGCGCCTCTGGGGCAAGCTCAAAGGTGCGCTGCAGGGCATCTCTTAGATGCAGCCCCTCAATAGAACGGCCGGAGCCGGTGAGCATATTGGGCGCGGCTGCCCGCGTAAGCACTACGGCTGGACGTCCGTAGGCCTGCACCAGCCGCGAGGCGACGATGCCCTGCACACCGGGGTGGCCATCTTCCAACAGCACCACGACGGCAGGCTCGTTGGCCTCCAAGGCGGGAACGGCCAGCGCCCGCGCCTCCTCGGCCATATCCGCCTCAATCGCCTTGCGGGACTGGTTATCTTGGTCCAGCACCTCAAGCTGCCGGTTCGCAACGCCGTCGCTCTCTGCCAGCATAAAGTGTAGCGCCGCGTAGGGGTCATCTAGCCGCGAACGGGCGTTGATCCTCGGGCCCATCTGAAACGCCAGTGTTTCGGCGTTGAAGGGCACGCTGTCGGCCCCTAAGCGCGCTGCCATGGCCCGCCAGCAGGCGGCATCCATACGGTTGATCAGCGTTAAGCCGTAGCTCACCACCGCACGGTTGGCAGGGCTTCCACCCAGCGAGACGCAGTCCGCCACGGTGCCTAACGCCACGTAGGAGAGCCACGGTGAGAGCTTCGGCGTGACCTCCGGCAATGCGCCCCACTCCACCAGTACGCCGCGGGCGAGCGACATCAGCAGCCACGCCACCATGCAGCCCGCAATGGTTTTATCCGGGTAGTGGCAGTCGCTGCGGGTCGGGTTCACACAGGCATACGCCGAGGGCGGTGGGCCTTCCAGGGGCAGCGCGTGGTGATCGCTGACCACCACATCGATACCGGCTGCTTTCAGCCGTGCAATGCGCGGCTCGTCAGAACTGCCGCAGTCGGCGGTAATCACCAGCGTCGGCAGCGGCTTTAAGCTCAGCGTTCGCTCCACCAGCGGCAGGCTGATGCCGTAGCCGTCGTGAATACGATGGCCAATCAAACTATGCAACTTGTGCTCCGGCACGCCAAATAGCTCGACCAACGTACGCCGAATGACCACGTGGGAGGTGATGCCGTCCACATCGTAGTCGGTCAGAATACCAATGGACTCGCCTTCGGACACCGCTTGAGCAATCCGCTCGGCCGCTCGGCGGCCATCGGCGAGTTGTTCAGGATGCACGAGATAGCGCAGGCTCGGTGACACCAGCGGCGCAAGCTCTCCGGTATAGCCGGGCAGCCGCGATGCCAAGAGCCGCGCCTGTAGCTCGCTCAACCCTTCGGATTGCGCACGTAAATAGACAGCCTCGTCCAGGGGACGAGGCTCTAGGCGAGGTTGGCTATTCTGCTGAGAAAGTGCCGACACCTGAGTCATATCACCTCAGCGGCGGTTGTCAGCAACGAACTGCTGTACCGCGCTTAGCTCGGCGGGCAACACCGTGTAGCGCTCTTCACGCTCCAGCAGGTCGTCCATGTGGGTCGGCAGCGGCACGCCCTGGAAGCCCGCTTTCACCACCGCCTCGGCGAATTTCGCCGGGTGGGCGGTGGCCAGGGTGATCATCGGCGTGGAGGTATCCACACGCGCCCGCTCGGCCGCTCGGTAGCCGGTAGCCGTATGCGGATCAAGAATCTCGCCGGTACGATGATGCGCTTCCCGAATCACTTCCAGAATCGTCTCGTCATCGACGCTGTAGCTGGCGAATTTCTCGCGCAGCTTGGCCAGCGGCGCATCGGCAAGCGCAGTAGGCTCTTGCTGGAAGCGCTCAAGCAAGGCTGCCACGGCGGCACCGTCACGGTCGTAGGCATCGAACAGCAGACGCTCGAAATTGGACGACACAACGATATCCATAGAGGGTGCCAGCGTGGCCGCGAGCTCTTTCTTAGAGAAGTCGTTAGCCGCCAACGTGCGGTGCAGAATATCGTTGGCATTGGTGGCGATAATGAACTGCTTCACCGGCAGGCCCATCTTGTAGGCCATGTAGCCTGCAAAGACGTTGCCGAAGTTAGCCGAGGGCACGCAGAAGCTCACTTCCCGCTGGGGCGCACCCAAGGCCACACCTGCGGCCACGTAGTAGACGATCTGGGCCATGATGCGCGCCCAGTTGATCGAGTTCACCGCCACGAGCCGCGTGCCGTTCAAGAAGTCTTGATTGGCAAAGCTGGCTTTCACCATCGCCTGGGCATCGTCGAAGTTGCCCTCGATGGCGATGTTAAAGACGTTGTCGGCGAGCACCGAGGTCATCTGACGGCGCTGCACTTCGGAGACGCGGTTGTGGGGGTGCAGTATGAAAATATCGAGGTTGTCGCAGTGGCGGCAGCCTTCGATGGCCGCCGAGCCGGTGTCACCAGAGGTAGCCCCCATGATCACCGCACGCTCGTTGCGCTTTTTCAGGAAGTGATCCAGCAGTCGCCCCAGCAACTGCAGCGCCACGTCTTTAAACGCCAGCGTCGGGCCGTGGAACTGCTCTAACAGGAAGTGGCTGGCATCCAGCTGCTTTAACGGCAACACCGCGTCGTGGTTGAACGTGGCGTACGCCTCGGTCACCAAACGGCGGAAGGTCTCGTCGTCGATCTCACCGTTGACGAACGGCTTCATCACCCGAAAGGCGATCTCGGCGTAGGAGAGCCCGGCCATGTCGGCCAGCTCCTCTTTGGAGAACTCAGGCAGCGTTTCCGGGACGTAGAGGCCGCCGTCGCTGGCCATACCGGTAAGCACCACCTCTTCGAAAGAGAGCGCGGGCGCTTGCCCACGCGTGCTGATATAGCGCATCGGTTACTCTCCCTCGTCCAGGCTTTCTACGCGAATACGCGTGACGGGGCCTGCAATATCCGCCATGGCTTCGATCTCGCGGATCGCTTCGTTCATCTGCTTCTCTTTGGTGCGATGCGTCAGCAGAATGATCGGTACCAGCTCGCCTTCGGTGGCCTCTTTCTGAATCAGCGCTTCAATGGAGATGCCCTGCTCGGCCAGAATGGTCGCTACACGGGCCAGTACGCCGGGGCGGTCCACCGCCAGCAGGCGCAGGTAGTAGGCCGTGGTGATCTCTTCCATCGGCATAATCGGCAGCTGGCTAACATCTTCATCGATGCCGCTAAACGCCAGGTAAGGCACGCGGTAGTGGTGGTCGGTGGCGATGTCGCGCGCCACGTCCAGCAGATCCGCCACCACGGCTGACGCCGTTGGCTCGGCACCGGCACCCGCTCCGTAGTACAGCGTGGGGCCAACCGCGTCGCCCATCACCGCAATGGCGTTTTTCACACCGTGGACATTGGCCAGCAGGCGCTCTTTGGGGATCAGCGTGGGATGAACCCGCAGCTCCAGCCCTTGATCGGTGCGCTTGGAGATCCCCAGATGCTTGATGACGTAACCGAGGTTGTCGGCCTGTTCCACGTCTTCGGCGGTGATACGCGAAATGCCTTCGGTGAAGGCTTTTTCAAACTGCAGCGGCACGCCGTAAGCAATGGAAGCCAGAATGGTCAGCTTGTGGGCGGCATCGATGCCTTCCACGTCGAACGTCGGGTCGGCTTCGGCATAGCCAAGCGCCTGGGCCTCGGCCAATACGTCTTCAAAGGCACGGCCTTCGTCGCGCATGTGGGTCAGAATGAAGTTACCGGTGCCGTTGATGATACCGGCCACCCACTCGATACGGTTAGCCCCCAGGCCTTCACGCAGCGATTTGATGACGGGAATCCCCCCCGCGACGGCGGCTTCAAAGGCAACGATCACGCCCTTTTCATGGGCCGCACGGAAAATCTCGTTACCGTGAACGGCGATCAGCGCCTTGTTGGCGGTGACTACATGCTTGCCGTTGGCAATTGCGGTGAGCACCAGCTCGCGGGCAATATCGTAGCCGCCGATCAGCTCTACCAGCACATCTACGTTGGGGTTGTTCGCCACCTCGAAGACATCGGATGTCGCGTTAATGCCGGTAATGTCGCAGTCGGGATGAATACTGCGGTGGGCAACCTGCTCAATCACAATCGGGCGGCCTGCGCGGCGGCTAATATCGTCCGCGTTGCGCGTTAATACGTTGAAGGTGCCGCCACCCACAGTGCCTAACCCACAAATGCCTACTCTTACCGGTTTCAAAATACTTCCCCTTTCGTGTTGGGCACCCGCGGGTGCCGCTTCTTAAATCAGTGTCTCAGCGTGTCCGTTCGTCACTTATGTGACGTTATTCATCTTCCAAGCCTAACATGGCAACGAGCCGCTCGGGGGGTACAAATCCAGGCACCATTTGCCCATCGGGCAGGATAATAGCTGGCGTGCCTTGCACCCCTAGCGCTTGCCCCAAGGCGTACTGATCTGCCACAGGGTTGTCGCAGTTGGCTGAAGCGGCAATCGTCTGGCCCTCTTTAGCCTGATTCATCGCTTCACTGCGATTCTCCGAGCACCACACTTGCTGGAGGGTGTTAGCGGCGCCACTGCCCATACCAGCTCGTGGAAAAGCGAGGTAGTGTACCGCAATCCCACGTTCGTTGAGCTCGGGCACGGTCTCATGGAGGCGCTCACAGTAAGGGCAGGTAGGGTCGGTAAACACCACCACCGTGGCCTTAGGTTCATCGACCCCTCTAAACACCACGCGCTCGCTTTCAGGAATCGCCGCCAGCGCTGACGCGCGCTCTTGGTTGCGGGACTGCTCGGTTAGGTTCACCAGCCCATTATCCGCATTTTGGTAGAGGTCCCCTACCAAAAAGTGGCTGCCGTCTGCATTCGAATAGAACGACTCACCGCTCTCCAAGCGAACGTGATACACCCCTTCCATGGGCGTGGCACTTACCTGCTCAACTGGCATTGCCTGACCATTGACCTGTAAATTCTCAGCCAAGCGCTCGGCTACATCATCGGCGTAGGCAAAAGTAGGCAATAAACTGCCTGCTAGTACTAACAAAGGGGCGCAGGATTTCGCAACTGAGGGCATACGTTGACGCATTCTTTGATTAACCTCGCGGATGGTGTTCAGCGTGCAGTTGCTCCAGGCGCGCCTGGGCAACGTGTGTATAAATTTGCGTAGTGGATAGGTCGCTATGACCTAGCAGCAGCTGTACGACCCGCAAATTAGCCCCATGATTCAATAAATGAGTCGCGAAGGCGTGTCGCAGTGTATGTGGCGACAGCGGCCGCGATATGCCTGCGGTGATGGCGTGGGCTTTAATACGGTGCCAAAACGTCTGGCGCGTCATTGAGTTATCGCCTCGCCCAGGAAATAGTGCCGGGCGCGTAGGGTCTTGCATCAACGCTGGCCGCGCCGTTTTTAAGTACTGCGCTAGCCACTCGGCGGCTTCTTCCCCCATGGGCACCAGACGATCTTTATCCCCTTTGCCGCGCACGCGCACCACCCCCTGGCGCAAGTTGACTGCATCGCCGGTCAGGCCAACAAGCTCAGACACCCGCAGCCCGCAGGCGTAGAGCAGCTCCAGCATGGTGCGGTCACGCACGCCAAGCGGCGTGCCCACATCCGGGGCCAGCAGCAGGCGCTCAACCTCGTCTTCCTCAAGCGTATTGGGCAGGCTAGGGCGTACCTTGGGAAGCGATACATTGGCAAGCGGGTCGCTGTCTATATGTCCATAGAGCCGTGCCCAGCGATAAAAACTGCGCAGTGACGAAAGCATTCTGGCGTTGCTGCGCAGTTGGTAGCCTTGCTCGCGACGCTGCTCCATCCAAGTGCTAAAACGCGTTGGCGAGGCTGTGAGCAGCGTTTCATCATCGCGTTCAAGCTGCTGCTGCCAAGCGGTTAAATCGCGCCGATAGGCCGCTAGCGTATGGTCGCTGGCTCCCTGCTCTAACCACAGAGCATCCAGATAAGCATCAATCACGCTCATAGGCTAACGGTCTCACTGCAAGGCGACAAACAAAAACCCCGCCCCGCAAAGCGGTGACGGGGTTTTCCGTATCCGAGCGCCGTGCGCCCGTGAAAAAAGTGGCGATTAAGCCAGTTTTTCCTTGATACGCGCCGACTTACCGCTGCGCTCACGCAGGTAGTACAGTTTGGCTTGACGAACGTCACCACGACGCTTGACTTCGATAGAGTCAACCAGCGGGCTGTAGGTCTGGAAGGTACGCTCAACGCCAACACCGTGGGAGATTTTGCGTACGGTGAAAGCGGAGTTCAGGCCGCGGTTACGCTTACCGATGACCACACCTTCAAACGCCTGCAGACGCTCACGAGTACCTTCTTTTACTTTAACCTGAACGACGATGGTGTCGCCCGGTGCAAAAGCAGGAATCTCTTTGCTCATTTGCTCGGCTTCGATCGCCTGGATCACCTTGTTCTTGCTGCTCATCTTCATACTCCTAAATAACGTAATGGCTTGCCACGCAGTCGTGGAAGGGGCAAACCGTGATCCCGGCGCTCGAAGCGAGCTACGCGGGAGTCGTTATGGGTGACGCAGGTACGTAAGCTTACTACTGTATCCGTCCTGCACCGCCGCTCTGCCTACTCCGTGTTACCCAACGTAGCGGACAGAGCGTGTTCCTCGATAAACTCGTCTAGCAGCACTTGCTGCTCGGCGTTAAGGGTTCGCCCTGCTAACAGATCAGGACGACGCTGCCAGGTACGCCCCAGCGACTGCTTTAACCGCCAGCGCTTGATGGCTGCATGATTTCCGCTTAGCAGCACCTCAGGCACTTGGCGCCCATCGATGACTTCAGGACGGGTATAGTGCGGGCAGTCTAACAAGCCGTCATTAAACGAGTCTTCGATAGCGGAATCCTGGTGGCCCAGCACGCCGGGTACCAGCCTTGCCGCTGCGTCGATCAGCACCATCGCGGGCAGCTCACCGCCACTCAGCACATAGTCGCCAATCGACCATTCTTCATCGATGTCACTCTCCACCACGCGCTCGTCGATGCCTTCATAGCGCCCGGCAACCACTACAAGAGGGCCTGCCGAGGCGAGTGCTTGCACGCCCTGCTGATCTAACCGGCGCCCTTGGGGCGATAGGTAGATCACCGTCGGCGTGAGACCGGTTGCCTGCTCGGCACGTTGGCGAGCATCAAAGATAGCCGCCCGGAGGGTGTCTACCTTCATTAGCATACCGGGGCCGCCGCCATAGGGGCGATCGTCCACGCTGCGGTGGCGGTCGGTGGCATAATCCCGCGGATTCCAAAACTCTAGGGCAATGCGCTGTTTCTCTACCGCCCGACCGATCACGCCCTGCTGGGTAATCGCATCGAACATCTCAGGAAACAGCGATACCACACCAATCCACATCGCTGGTGCGTCTGTTTGGCTGCCTGCAGACTCCTCTGCTGCCACCGTTGCATCCGTCGCCGTAAGTTCGTTCAAAGCGTCTTGGCTCATCAAAACTCAGGGTCCCAGTCAACCACCATACGGCCGTCTTCCAGGCTGATCTCAACGATCACATCATCGGGCAGGAAGGGTAACAGCCGCTCGCGCTTATCGATTGCGTCGTTATCACCGCGTACCACCATGACATCGTTCGCGCCGGTTTCAAACAGGTAGCTGACCTGCCCTAACCGCTCGCCTGACTGAGTGAAGACAGTAAGGCCCTCAAGCTCATGCCAGTAATACTCATCGTCGGAAAGCTCGGGCAGTGCTTCTTTCGGCATCAGGATGTCCGCTTGCGCCAGCGCTTCGGCTGCCGTTCGGTCACCCACACCTTTCAGCTGCACGACAAGCCCTTTACCTTGCCGACTTCCCTGAACAACGGTCATACGCGTTAGGTTTTCCCCTTGGCGCACCCACCACTCAGGGTACTCTAGAATGCTGTCCATGGGGTTGGTATAGGAGTACACCTTCAGCCAACCTTTAATCCCGTGAGGGCTAGTTAGCTTACCAAGCACCACATGTGTGTCGTCAGTATGGCTAGTGTTAAAACGCGTCATTGACGACCACTCCAGCTACAACAGCATCTATTGCTATGACTTGCGACGGGCAACAGGCTTAGGCCTGCTTGCGCGCTTCTTTAACCAGCTCAGCAACACGACCAGACAGCTGGGCGCCTTGGCTCTGCCAGTGAGTAACGCGATCCAGATCAACACGCAGACGCTCTTCTTGACCACGGGCAACCGGATTGAAGAAGCCGATACGCTCGATGAAACGGCCGTCACGGGCGTTGCGAGAATCGGTAACAGTCAGGTGATAAAAGGGACGCTTTTTGGCGCCACCACGTGCCAAACGAATGGTAACCATACGATAACTATCCTTCGGTTGAGGTTACGAGAGTGGGGCATAGCGCAAACCGCTATCAGAACACTCGTCATACTGTTTTCTTGGCGCACCACCTGCTTATATAAGCCAAGGCGACACACCATCAGGACCTTCATTGGCAAGTATTGGGGCCGTGCTAACGCACATTTTGCCAACACCCACGCATGAAGAGGCCGCATTCTACGCAAATGCGCTCGGCTTGGAAAGCCTGACAGCCAGAAAACTCACAGGCCGTCAACCTTACCAAGCGCATCAGAACGCGACGACAGGTACCATTTAGCGCCAGGGTAAGCCGCCAGGACCACCCATGCCGCCCATACCACCGGGGCCACCCGGGCCGCCGCCACCCATCATGCCCGACATACCGCGCATCATTTTCTGCATGCCACCTTTCTTGCCCGCTTTCTTCATCATCTTCTGCATCTGCTTGTGCTGCTTTAGCAGGCGGTTCAAGTCAGGCACCTGCAGGCCCGCCCCCGCTGCTATGCGGCGCTTGCGCGAACCGTTAATGATGTCGGGCTTGCGGCGCTCTTTGGGCGTCATGGAGTTGATCAGCGCTTCTAGCTTGCCTAGCTCCTTCTCAGGGCCGGGGCCTTGCGCCAGTTCGGCCATTTGGCCCATACCCGGCAGCTTGCCGAGCAGGCCGCCCATGCCGCCCATTTTTTTGAGCTGCTGAAGCTGGTCGCGAAAGTCTTCCAGATCAAAGCCGTCACCTTTCTTCACCTTGCTGGCAAGCTGGGCAGCTTTGTCCTTATCGACGGTGCGCTCGGCCTCTTCGATCAGCGACAGCATGTCGCCCATGCCAAGAATTCGAGACGCGACCCGGTCGGGGTGGAAAGGCTCTAGCGCATCGACCTTTTCACCAACCCCCATAAACTTGATCGGCTTACCCGTGACATGACGGACAGACAGTGCAGCACCACCCCTTGCATCACCATCAGCCTTGGTCAGGATCACACCGGTCAAGGGCAGCGCTTCATTGAACGCCTTGGCGGTATTTACCGCATCCTGGCCAGTCATGGCATCGACGACAAACAGCGTTTCTTGGGGAGAAACCGCCTTATGCAGTGCCTGAATTTCCGCCATCATCGCTTCATCGATGGCAAGGCGGCCTGCAGTATCGACTAGCACTACGTCGTGGAACTGAATTTTAGCGTGCTTGATGGCCGCGTTGGCGATGTCGACCGGCTTCTGGTCAGAGCGGGAGGGGAAGAAGTCGACCTGAACCTCTTTCGCCAGGGTTTCAAGCTGGTCGATGGCCGCCGGACGGTAGACGTCCGCCGAGACCACCAGCACCTTTTTCTTCTCGCGCTCACGCAGATAGCGGGCCAGCTTGGCGACGGAGGTGGTTTTACCCGCCCCCTGCAAACCGGCCATCAGCACGACAGCGGGAGAGCCTTTTAGGCTAAGGCCTTCATTGGCCTCGCCCATAATCGCTTCCAGCTCTTGCTGGACGATTTTGACGAACTGCTGGCCCGGCGAGAGGCTTTTCGACACCTCTTGGCCGACCGCACGCTCGCGCACCCGCTCAATAAAGGCTTTAACTACCGGTAGCGCTACGTCTGCCTCAAGCAGCGCTTTGCGTACTTCACGTAGGGTATCTTTGATATTGTCGTCGGTTAGCCGTGCTTGGCCTTTGATCGACTTCAGCGTCTGGGAAAGACGCTCGCTCAGATTCTGAAACATGGGGCCTCTGCCTCCGTCGCTGTCGCCGGGCGTATTCACCGGACGAATGTGTCCGCGATTATACGCGCTCGCGGCCTGAGTCTCCATGGGCGTCAGCGTTGGCGCTCGATGGCTGTGCGACGCCGCCTTGATTGGTTATAGTAGGCGAGCCGATCTAGATTGACCGGAAAATACATTGAGGCGTCCTGACTGGGAGGTATTGCCACTCGGATACAGGCGCTGTTCTGACCCTATTTTTCTCAACAACGCGCTGCAAGGCGCATGGATAGCATCATGCAGGCGCTCCCGTTCGCCACGATCGCTTTTATTCTCTATGTCGCCGCTGCTATTTGGCAGGGCATGACGCTGTTTCGCCGGGTGCCTCCCCGCCAAGGCATGGTACGTCTGCTAGGCGCGCTGGGCCTGCTGTTGCATATTCCCGTGGTCGTGCAGTTGGTGGGGGAATCACCGGGGCTGCTACCCGGCTTTACCACCAGTGCCACGTTATTGATGGCGGTGGCGGTGAATGTGGTACTGGTGGCCAGCCTATTCAAGCCAGTGCTTAATGCGGGCATCGCGCTGTTTCCACTTGCTGGCATTGCCCTGATTGTGGCCACTTGGCTGCCTAGCCAGGGCAGCCATAGCGGCTTAACACCGGGTATTTTGCTGCATGCCGTGAGCTCAGCGCTGGCCTTTGCCGTGCTGGCCATTGCCGCGGTGCAGGCGGTGCTGGTGGGATTACAGAATCAGGCGCTGCGTCATCACCATATTCGCGGCATCGTCCAGTCTTTACCGCCGCTCACCACCATGGAGCGTGTGCTGTTTGAGCTGGTATGGGCGGGTATTGTGCTGCTGACCTTGTCAATTATTAGCGGCTTAATCTTCCTCGATAATCTATTTGCTCAGCATTTGGTTCATAAAACTGTTCTCTCACTGGGCGCATGGATCATTTTCACCACGCTACTGGTGGGCCGCTACCGTTTTGGCTGGCGCGGCATGCGAGCCGTGCGCTGGACCCTCGGTGGCTGCGCCCTTCTTCTGTTGGCCTACTTTGGTAGTAAATTCGTGCTGGAAATTCTGCTTAACCGCTAAGCCTGCGGGCTTAGTGGTGATCGCGTCAGTAAACGCGCGCTTGACACGCCACTGCCATGCTTCTAAAAATCGAGCTTAATACGCCATAAAGGAACTTTCGACTTGAGCGACGACTTCCCCCTGGGGTTACTGTTCGGCCTGCTAGCCTTACTCATCCTGCTGTCTGCCTTCTTCTCTAGTTCTGAAACGGGCATGATGTCGATCAACCGCTATCGACTTAGCCACCAAGCCAACAGCGGCGACCGTAGCGCCAAGCGCGTGATGCGCTTGCTTACCCGCCCCGATCGACTCATTGGCGTTATTCTGATTGGCAATAACTTCGTCAATAACTTGGCAGCCTCCATTGCCACGATTATTGCCATCCACTTTTTTGGCGATGTGTCCGGCCCGGCTATTTCCACCGCGCTGCTCACCATTACCATTCTGATTTTTGCGGAAGTGACGCCCAAAACCTACGCCGCTATTAAGCCTGAGCGCATTGCTTACCCCACCTCCTACGCCCTGGAGCCGCTGCTAAAGCTGCTTTACCCCTTGGTGTGGCTGGTCAATGTGATGTCTAACGGGCTGCTGCGACTGATTGGCGTGAAAAGCGTGGATAACGGCGGCGATAGCCTAACTCGTGACGAGCTGCGCACTGTGGTGCATGAAGCGGGCACCCTGATCCCTTACCGCCACCGAGCCATGCTGCTGTCGATTCTGGATCTTGAGAACGTGACGGTGAACGACATCATGGTGCCCCGCCACGAAGTGTTGGGCATCGACCTGGACGACTCACTGGAAGATATTCTGACCCAGATCCGCACCAGCCAGCACACACGCCTGCCGGTCTATAAGGGCGATATCAACAACATTATTGGCATGCTGCACCTGCGCAACGCGGCGCGCTTTTTATCCCGCAGCGAAGTCACTAAAGCGGCGATTGTTCAAGAGGCACGCGAGCCCTACTTCATTCCCGAATCCACACCGCTGCATACCCAGCTGCTGAATTTTCAAAAGCAGAAGCGGCGGATCGGCATCGTGGTGGATGAGTACGGCGATGTAGAGGGGCTGGTGACACTTGAGGATATTCTCGAAGAGATCGTCGGCGAGTTCACCACCGACGTTTCTGAAGATGACGAGATTCACCAGCAGGATGATGGTAGCCATGTCATTGAAGGCACGGCTAACATTCGTGAGATCAATAAGATGCTGGGGTGGCAACTGCCGACCGACGGCCCAAAGACGTTAAACGGGTTAATTCTTGAGCACTTAGAAGCTTTCCCAGAAGGTCCAGCCTGCCTGCAGATCGGCAACACACGGATGGAGATTCTGGAAATTCGCGATAACCTGATCACCTCAGCGCGCTGCTGGCAAAAGCTGCGCTTGGCCCGCCGCTAATCCTGCTGTCGCGGTTGGCAACGGGCGATCTCGCTATCGCCTGCGGCCTTCAATGCCCTAACCCGCTGCTCCAAGAAGCGCCTTAACGCCACACCCTCGACTTCATGCACTAAAATGGGCGGACCAAAGTGCAGGCTCACTGGCGCTCTAAACCGCGAGGGCCACTTCTTTAGTGCTTTGCCGCCGTAGTGGGAGGTCCACGAACCCCAGAGCCCCGCCAAGCCTGCCGGAATTACCGGCACGTTGTCTCGGGCGAGAATGGTTTCGAGCCCGCGGCGAAAGGTATGAATGTCGCCATCTGGGGTTAAGCGCCCTTCCGGAAACACCATCACGATATCGCCCTCACGCAGCGCCTTGCTCACTTCATCCAGGGTGCGCCGCAGCGCTCCCGGGCTATGGCGTTCCGATTCGATCGGAATCGCTCCGACCAGTTGAAACCACCACTTCAGCCAGCGGGATTCGAAGATGGGCTGATCCATCACAAACCGTAGCGGCCTAGGGCTTCCACCGCCCAGCACCAGCGCATCCATAAAGCTAACGTGGTTACAGACGACCAACGCAGCGCCCCGTTTGGGTACGTGCCCTTGGCCATGCACCGACAGCCGGTAGCAACTGCGCATGGCCACATAGATCACGCGGCGCAGCAAGCAGCGGGTGGTTTTGATCCCCCATGTCACGTCACCGACCCCCGGTGTCGTAACCCGGCCAGCACGGTGCTCATGAGTTGATCCAATAGCTCATCGACTTTGAGTTGCTGCCCCTGCCAGTAGCCTAGCCGCTCGTTCAAGCCAAGCTGCACCAAGCCGTGAACGCTGCCCCACAAGGTACGGCCAAGGCGGCGTGCTTCCAGGTCATCCAGCGCAGGTTGATACTGCTTTAACGATGTCTCCACCTGGGTAAACAGGGCTTCAATCAGGTCGCTCTGGCGCTGGTCCAACTCCCCTTCCTGGGCGAGCGGGTAGTCAAACAGCAGCTGCCAACGGTAGCAGTCTTGCTCCGCAAACCGCCAATAGGCGTGTGCCAGGGAACGCAGCCACGGCTCCGGGGCATCCTCAGCCAGGCTGGTAATGGTATGCTGCAAACGTGCGAGGGTTTCGACGTTGACGTGCTGCAATAAATTATTAAAGCTGCCGTATAGTTTTAGCAGCGTACTGGGCGCACAGCCCACCTCTCTGGCCAGGGCACGTAGTGATAAACCATGGACTGGCTGCTTAGCCAACCACTCATCACAAGCGTGCATGACCTGCGCGTGGAGGGCATCGGGCGCATGCTGTCTAGGACGGGCCATGGCGATCTCTTCAGGTCAACGGCAAACAGGGAAGAATGCCTCATCGCGCTTTAGCGTGAGCAAGGTATACGATAGGATACCTTACATCGAACACTGTTTTCGACACTAAAACGCGACATTTAACGTATTACTACTCCCCCTCGCCATTTTGTACCAGCGCCGCAGGCATCGCGCATTAAGGAGATCGGCATGACGGGACGCCTACACGTACAGCGCCTATCGCTCGCCCGCCTTGCGCCAGACCTAAAGAGCACCGAGCCACTCATTGAGTCGCCCAATCTAGCCCCGCGTCAACCAGTGTCGGCCTTCCGCCTTGAGCAGGGGCGCTTAACGCACACCCCTCTTTTTTGGGGGCTGACGCCGCCGTGGCTCAAAGTGCTCGACCACGCCCCCCACTGCGCGCGGGCGGAAACACTGAGCAAGCGGGCCATGTTTCACGAGGCCTTTAGCGCCCGGCGCTGCGTAATTCCGGTCAGCGGCTTTTACGTCTGGAAGCCCCAGGCCCGCAGCAAACAGCCGTTTCTGGTCACCCAGGTGAATCGCGCGCCGCTGCTGCTAGGCGCGCTATGGTGCCGTTATCACACCACGTTAACTACGTTTGCCGACTCAACGGCGCTGATCAGTGTGCCCGCCAACGCTTGCTTATCGTCGCTCACCGACCGTCTACCGGTGATCATTCCACCGGAAGCGCTGACGCAATGGTTAGACCCCAGCACTGATTTATCGTCGCTAACACCACTATTGATACCGGCACCGCTGGAACTGTTGGGCGCTTTTCCGGTATCAAAGCATGTGAATAACCCTGCCTACCAGTCACCCTCTTGCGCGCAACCCACAGGGCCAATGCTGCGCTGGACCGTGTCACAGGAGCCGTAATGTTGCCAACCATGTCTGCTATTCCGCCTCGCCTTCAGGCGCGGCGCGCCGTTTTTGGCCTAACCATCGGCCTGCTCTTGGCCCCTGCCCCTAGCCTTTGGGCGGAAGAGAGCCCGGTTGCCGAGGTCATCACACCCACGGTCAGCCCCTTCGATGATCGCGACTACCGCGTGGTAACGCTCGATAATGGCCTACAGGCGCTGCTGGTCAGCGACCCCGATGCCGACAAGGCCGCTGCTTCCATGAACGTGCGGGTCGGCAGCGCCCAGGACCCAGACGACCTGCAGGGGCTGGCGCACTTTTTGGAACATATGCTGTTCTTGGGCACCGAGCCCTATCCGCAATCGGATGCTTACCAGCAATATATTTCCGACAATGCAGGCTCCCATAACGCCTTTACTGCCCAGCAGGACACCAACTACTTTTTCGATATTGAGCCTTCAGCGCTGCCTGGCGCATTAGATCGCTTTAGCGAGTTTTTCCTCTCTCCGCTGTTTAATGTTGATCACCTAGAGAGTGAGCGCAATATCGTTCATTCCGAGTATATGGCGCGTATTCGCGATGAATCACGCCGCGAGAACGATGTGCTAAACCAGTTGCTCAACCCTGACAATCCCACTACAGGGTTTGCGGTGGGCAGCCGAGACACGCTAGCCGACCCAGAAGGCGAGGCAACGCTGCGCGAGCGAGTGATCGACTTCTACCACCGCTACTACGATGCCAACGTGATGAACTTGGCGGTGGTAGCTCCCCAACCGCTGGACGAGCTGGAAGCCCTAGTGGTGGAGCGGTTTGCCGATATTCCCGATCATGATTTGAGCGCCCCCGCCATTGATGCGCCGCTGATCGACCCCGACACGCTGCCGCGCTACGTAGAACGCCAATCGCTGCAGGATCGTCGCCAACTGCGTTTCTATTTCCCTGTTCCTGACCCTACCGACGAGTATCGCACCAAGCCAACTCAGCTCATCGCGCATTTACTGGGCGATGAGGGTGATGGCAGCTTGCTGTCGGTACTGCGTGAGTCAGGCTTGGCCGACGGGCTCTCCGCAGGTGTGGGCCGTGGCGATGGTAACGAAGCGCTGTTTACCATTTCCATCAGCCTCACTCCGGCGGGCGCCGAACGCCTGGACGATATCGAAGCGTCGCTGTTTGCCGCCATTGAGCAAATACGCGACACAGGCCTAGCCGAATGGCGCTATGACGAGCAGAAAAGCCTTAGCGAGCAGGCATTTCGCTTTCAGCAGCACGGCGCTCCCCAGCAAGAGGCAACCCGCTTAGCCATGAGCCTCTCCCGCTACCCGGTCGAGGATGTGCAGTACGCCGCGTACCGGATGGACGGCATGGACAGTGAGCGCCAGCAGCGCTACTTGGACGCGCTGACTCAGGACAACATGCTACGTTTTTACTCTGCCCCGGATGTCGAAAGCGACACCGTATCGCCGTGGTTTAACACCCAGTGGAAAGAGCAGTCGCCGACCACCACCGGTCAGGCGCTGAGCGGCTTAGCCTTACCAGAACCTAACCCCTTTATTGCCAGCGACCTCACCCTTCAGGGGGGCCAGGATGAGCAGCCTACTGCCTTGATTGAGACGCCTACGTTTACCGCTTGGCACATGCAGGACAGCCGCTTTAACACCCCAAGCGTTGAGTGGCGGGTGAGCCTGCAGCACCCCAGCGCCAGCTACTCTGCCGAGGAAGCCGTACTGACTCGCCTGCTGGCAGGTTGGCTGAACGACAGCCTTAATGAGTCGCTCTACCCCGCGTGGATCGCTGGGCAGTCATTTAGTGCTTACGCCCACGCGCGCGGTATGACGCTCTCGTTTTCCGGCTGGCGCGATGGCCAAACTCCGCTGATCGAGCAAGCCCTTGAACAGCTTCAGCAGGCGGATATCTCTACCGGTGCCTTTGAGCGGGTGCGCTATCAGCTACAGCGGGAGTGGCGCAACGCCCCTCAAGCATCACTCACCGGCCAAGCAAGCCGCGCACTAGGTGAAGCGCTACTGACGCCGCAGTGGTCCACTGCTGAACTACTGGAAGCGAGCCAGCGGCTAGAGAAGCGCCATTTAGAGAATTTCCGTCAGCGCTTCTTAGATGATTTGTACATCGACGCCATGGCGGTGGGCAACCTGAACACCGAGCAGGCGCAGGAACAGGCTAACCTGATTCGCGGTGCGCTTACGCCACGTTTGACACGCGACGACATTCCGCCGCTGACACCGCTGGAAGTCAGTAGTGAGTCGGAAATACTGCATCCTCACAGCACTCGCGAAGAGTCGCTGGTGCTGCGTTATCTGCAGGGGCGCGACACCAGCGTTGAGGAGCAGGCGCGCTTGAGCGTGCTAGCCCAGTGGCTAGACACGCCGTTCTACCAGCAGTTGCGCACTGAAGAGCAACTAGGTTATATCGTCAATGCGGGCTATTCACCGATGCTGAAAGCCCCGGGCATTGGTCTGATCGTGCAGTCGCCGGATGTGGATAGCAGCACCATTGCCGAGCGCATGGATGCCTTCATGGACGACGCGAAAACGCGCCTTAATGCGCTGAGCGATGAGGAACTTGCGGCCCATCGCCAAGCAGTTCATGACCGCCTGAACCAGCGGGACACTAGCCTGCCGAGCATGGCCAACCGCTATTGGCAGGCCACCGCCCTGGATGACGTTCGCTTTGACCGTCGCGAGCAGATCGCTGAGCTGGCGCTGGATGTCAGCGTAGAAGAGCTGCAGGCACTGTGGCCCGTGCTGCTTTCACACCAGCTCGATATTCGCTTCAATCCCGGCGACTCGCCCAGCGATATCGCGACCTACCGTGAAGCGCGCACGCCGTTCGACGCGCGCTAGCCCCATCGCCAGCTCAGGCATCAAATGCCTGGGCTGGCATCATAGCCTCAACAAACATCACCAACTCTTCGAGTATCTGGCGCTCTCGGTCTGTTAGCGTTTGCTGATTATAACGCTCGATTTCCCGAGCAAATGCCTTGAGCGTAAAGCCTGATAGTGCCGGGTCATTCATGCGCATCCAACGAAACGCCTCCCACTGCTCTCGCTCCTCGCCCTCTAAGGTGTCGGGGTAGCTGCGGGCGCGAAAGCGAAACAGCATCTCTTCCAGGCGTGGGTCTTGAAAGGCGAAGCGCTGCCCCACTAAGTCCCAGGGGTCCATGGCCAGCACTCGCTCCATCTGCTGACGGTCAGCGGCAGAGAAAAAACCGCCTGAGTAGAGCATTAAGTCAGGGTCTTGGGGCGACTCTTCGTAGCCGCCGCTGAACACCTCGGTCACTTTTTGCGCCACACCGCTAGCCTCACGCAGGGTTTTCCAGTGCCCTCGGCAGGCGGCGATATCAATACCCAAGCGCGCCACAATCGCGCCGTACTCGCCCTTCTGCTCGCCCTCCACGTCTTTCAGCACCGTGGCTGGGAAGATCACCGGGCAGCGATTGATATGAATGACTTTGAGAGGAATGCGCGCCTCTCCTTCAGAAAGATCCTGCTGGCTGACGAACACCCGCTCACGAATCTGCTCGGCGCTGAGCGACAGTAAATCGCCGGGGTCGACACTTAAATCGTAAACGATCACCCCGTTAGGGTTCGTGGGGTGCTCCGCCAGCGGCATCACCAAGGCGCTACAACCTCGGCTGGCAGGATAGCGGCGGGAAATATGCAGCAGCGGCTTGGCGCTGGGCAGGTCCAGCTGCTTGGCCACCGCGCGCTTGCCGCGCAGGCCAAGCAGGTAATCGAACAGTTTAGGGTTACGCGCTTTCAACAGCCGCGCCAGCGCGATGGTGGCGCGCACATCTGCCACCGCGTCGTGGGCGCCCTCATGGGCAATGCCGTTCGCAGCGGTGAGGTGTTCCAGTTTAAAGCTGGGAGCACCATCTTCCCGCAGCGGCCACTCAATACCCTCTGGGCGCAGCGCATAGAACGCCCGCACCACGTCGATCAAATCCCAGCGGGAGTTGCCGTTTTGCCACTCACGGGCATAGGGATCGAGCAGGTTGCGATAAAACAGATGGCGGGAGACTTCATCATCAAAACGCAGGCTGTTGTAGCCTGCCACGCAGGTGCCGGGCTCGCTCATGGCGCTCTGCACCTGACGGGCGAACTCGGCTTCGGGAAGCCCACGACGCTGCGCTTTTTGAGGCGTGATGCCGGTAATCAGGCAGGCGGCGGGGTGCGGCAGGTAGTCATCGGCGGGCTTACAGTACAGCTCGATAGGGTCGCCGATTTCATTGAGGTCGGCATCGGTGCGTAATGCAGCAAACTGAGCGGGCCGATCGCGACGCGGATCGGCACCAAAGGTCTCATAATCGTGCCAGAGAAAACTGGCAGGGGCGGCATTCGGTGGCGCCATGGATGCAAACTCCCTTGAGCGTGACAGCCCACCCATGCGCCGAGGCATCATTCGCTGGATGGGAACAAAAGCTCAAGCCTAGCACACCCGCGACGCTTCCCGCCGCCCCTCTGAGCGCTCCTTAACGTTTAGCTTTTAGGCAGCGTGACGTTAAGCTCAAGCACCGAACAGTTATCTTCACTATCCAGCGAAATTTGAATGGCGTCGTCATCCACATGCACATAACGACGGATCACTTCGAGCAGTTCGCGCTCAAGCAGCGGCATGTAGTCAGGCTGACCACGTTGGCTACGCTGATGCGCCACGATGATTTGTAACCGTTCTTTGGCCACCGAGGCGGATTTCTTGCGCTCACGCTTCAAGAACTCCAGCAGTTTCATCGACGACTACCCCCAAACATCCTGCTCAGTAGACTTTTACGCTGCATTTCATGGAAGCGCAGCGGCATCTCCTCACCTAGCAGGCGCGAAACGGTATCAGTGTAGGCTTGGCCCGCGTCACTTGAAGCATCGTGAGTGACCGGAACACCCTGGTTAGACGCACGCAACACCGCTTCTGATTCGGGGATCAGGCCGAGCAGATCAATCGCGAGAATCTCACGGATATCGTCCAGGGTCAGCATATCGCCTGACGTCACGCGGGCTGGGTTATAGCGGGTAATCAGCAGGTGCTCTTTCACCGGATCTAAGCCCTGCTCAGCACGCTGGGTTTTCGAGCCTAGCAGCCCCAGAATACGATCAGAGTCACGCACGGAAGAGACTTCCGGGTTAGTCACGACAATCGCTTCGTCGGCGTAGTACATAGCCAGCTGCGCGCCACGCTCAATCCCCGCGGGCGAATCGCATAAAATATAGTCAAAATCACCTTTAAGCTGTTCAAGAATCTTCTCGACGCCCTCTTGGGTTAAGGCGTCTTTATCCCGGGTTTGTGAGGCGGGGAGAATAAACAGATTTTCGACACGTTTATCACGGATCAGCGCCTGGTTTAGCCCGGCCTCTCCTTGAATCACGTTGACGAGGTCGTACACCACCCGGCGTTCGCAGCCCATAATCAAATCCAGGTTGCGCAGGCCTACGTCGAAATCAATGACGACCGTCTTTTTGCCACGTAGCGCAAGCCCCGTCGAAATCGCTGCGGCGCTGGTGGTTTTACCGACCCCCCCTTTACCTGAGGTCACAACAATAATTTTGGCCAAGAGTCACTTCCTTCTTGAAGTCGTTCATTGCGAGCACGATTACGTTGCGCTACGCGCATAACGGGAACATCAATGTCATCAAAACAGCACACTGTAACGGATAGCGGCCGTGGCGTCGCTAGGCATGAAGCATTAACCGCCTCTCATCCAAGCGGCTTACCCCAATGGCTTAATTTCCAGCTGCTCTTTTATGAAATGGACTTCTGCAGCGCGCCCTAAAAGCTGCGAGTCGATATCTTCCAGCCGCTTATAGTTACCCGCTACAGATAAAAGCTCTGCTTCCAGTTCGCGGCAGTAAATGCCCGCCTGGGTATTGCCATGAATACCCGCCAGCGCGCGCCCGCGCAGGGCACCATAAACATGAATACTGCCAGCGGCGAGCACTTCAGCACCGGCATTAACCGCACCGATTACAATCAGGTCACTACCTGCAGCGCTGACCTGCTGGCCGGAACGCACTGTCCCCCGGTAAAGCCGAGTGGTTACGGAAACGGCAGTAGCGGGTTTAATGTCATCATCTTCTGGCTCGTTCAACGGAGCGACAGTTTCCAACGCTCGTGCGCGCCCCTCTTCAACTGGCGCGAACCAGCCGAGCCCCAGCGCCCATGCCGATTGGCGAATCGGCTCAGCACCACCACGTACGGCCACGGGTAACAGCTTGTGGTCGCGGCATACGGCGCAAATCCGCTCTAACGCAAGGTGGGGCTCATCGAGTTTTTCCACGCTAAGCACAACGGGTGTATGCTGAAAGAAAGCGGGAGATTGCGACAGTTTGCCAGCAAGCTGCCGCCGGATACGCTCCGGGTCAGCGCTCGTTAACTCCATGACGGTCATCGGCAGCATGCCGCCCTTGAAGGTAAAGGCTACGTCGGCGCTGTTGGCGTTGAGGCTCATGGCCGAACTCCATGTCATGTTCAGGTAAGATAAGGGTAGCGCAATCTCGCGCTTTGCGTTGTGAATCGCTGGAAAACCCACAGCGCTACGGCAAAGCTAAGCGACAGCGACGAGGACTGCAACCGCCTGCTCATCGATGTCTTATTTTTTTCACGTTACGCACCTCTTAGCAGGATGATCCATGCACGGACTGTTACGACGCCTGTTCGCTCCTCGGTGGCAACACCCCGATCCCGAGGTGCGCCGCAAGGCACTCCATCAGCTTGACCCTCAGCAAACAGAGCAGCGGGAGGCCCTACACGCTCTCGCCAACGATAGCGACAGCACTATTCAGTTAGCGGCGCTGCTCGCGCTTGACGATCTCAATGGCCTGCTTGTCTCCTATGAGCAGCACAGCCAGGACGAAGCATGGTTCAACGCCGTTTGCCAGCGGCTCACCGGGGCTGAGGGCCATGTAGACTTGCAGCAACGCCAAGCTCACGTGGAGAGCCTGACCGATCAACGTCTGCTGAATACGATTGCCATGCAGGGCGATAACCTGGGGCTACGACTCACCGCGCTAAAGCAGCTGACGAGTGAAGAAGACTGGGTGCAGCAGGCGTGTCATAACAGCGTCGCGGCGGTGCGTCATCAAGCAGCAGAGCGGGTCAACGACGAAGAGAACCTAAAGAGGCTGCTTAAAGAGGCGCGCCGTGACCGCCAGGTGATTCGCTTCGCTAAAGAGAAGCTCACCCAGCTGCGTAACGATGCTGAATGGCTTGCAGAACAGCAGGCCCAGCGGGAGCACCTGCTCACCCAGTTAGAGCAGCATGCCCGCGCGCCCTGGGAACCGCTTTACGGTGGCCGCTTCCGCCATTTAGAAAGAGAGTGGCAACACCTCAGTCATCCGCCCAGCGTTAGCCAGGAGCAGCGCTTTCATCAAGCGGTGCTGAGCTGCCGCAAAACGCTCCACGACCATGAAACTCAAGAGCAGGCCCGCCAGCAAAGCCTTGCCCGCCGCGCTGAAGCAGAAAACACCCGCGATCAGCTGCTAGAAGGGCTAGAAGAGACGCTAGAGGGGCTCACCCACGCCAACGAGCTGACCGCTCAGGACATTGACAGCCTGCGCGCTCAGCGCCAGCTCTTGGGCCAGCGCTGGCAGTCGCTCTCGGACCTTCACCCGCCGAATGAGGCCACCCAGCAGCGCTACAGCCAAGCGCTTAAGCAGTATGAGCAGAGCATGGAAGCCTGGCAGCGTTGGCAAACCGTGAGCCTTGCAGTAGAGCAAGCCTTGGTCAACAGCGATCACGACGGGCTAGCAGAGCACGTCGCCCAGTGCCGCTGGCCAGCGACGCTGACGGCCCCATCGTTGCTCGCTCAGGCGCAAAAGCAGCTTGCCACACAACATGCTCCGCCCCAGCAGCCAAGCCTCTCCCTTAATGCGCTTAGCGCTGAGTTGGATAACTTTGAACACCTGTTAGAGCGTGGAGCATTTAAAAGTGCCAGCCGTTTACATCAGCGTTTAAAGCCCGCCATTGAAGCGCTGACAAGCGGCGATGCCAAACCGCTAAAAAGCCGCTTAAAGCACCTGGGTGCGAGGCTTGCCGAACTGCGCGACTGGCGCGGCTTTGTAGCAGGCCCTAAACGTGAGCAGCTCTGCGCCAGCATTGAGGCATTGGCAGACGACCCGCATATGGCGGAGTCTGCGCTTGACCGGCACCACCGCCAACTGGTGAAAGAGTGGAAAGCACTCGGCGATGCGGCGGCCAACAGAGAGCAATCGGCCCGCTTTCGGGCGGCATCGGATCGTATCCATGAGCGCCTAGCGCCCTGGCGTGCACAGCTTGACCAGGAACGAGAGGCCAACCTGCACGGCCGCGAAGCGCTGTGCGAGCAGCTGGAAACGCTGCTTGCTCAACCCGCTGAAGATGCCGACCCCGATATACTGCGGGAGATTCGTGATAAAGCGCGCCACCAGTGGCGCCATTACTCCCCCGTGCCACGGGAGCACTCCGAGGCCATTGGCCGCCGTTTTGGGGCAATCCGTCACCGCCTGCAGGCGCTCATTGACCAGCGTGCTGAGCAGATCGCCGCACAAAAGCGTGAGCTGATTGAGCAAGTGCAAGCACTGCAAAACGATAGTGAACAGCCACTGGCAACGCGCATTACGCGCACCAAGCAGCTACAGCAGCAATGGCGCTCGTTAGGCCGCGCGCCCAAAGGGGAGGAGCAAGCACTATGGAAGACCTTCCGCAGCGCCTGCGACCAGCTGTTTGCTCAGCGCGACGCGCATAAGCACGAACAAGCCAACCGCCAGCAGCACACGCTTGACCAACTGCAGGCCATTATTGATGAAATGGATGGCTGGCAACCTACCCAGGCAGATGAATCGGAGCGGCTAGACACCTACCTTGCCAGTATCAGCCAGCTAGAGCCGATGCCCCGCAATCGCCGTAGCGAAGGGATGCAGCGCCGCCTCAGCGGCATTGTGCGAGCCAAACGAGAGCGTTTAAGCCGCCTAGAAATTGTTGGCAAGGTGCAGCAGTGGCATGCCTTACTACCGCTAGTGAATGCGCACTTACATGCTGACCAGCAAGCGCTCAATGGTGAGGGCGCACAGGCCGTGGAGGCTACCAGCGAGATATCCTTTGAGCTAACAGAGGCCTTCAGCGAAGCACACCAGCAGCGCAATCACGCTCGCCTCTCTACCCCACTGCCACTTTCAAGTGAGCAACAGAGTGCGTTAGAAGAGCAGTTGGCACGCCTAAGAGTCCATCTTTCATTGCTCGCCTTAGGCAGCGTCAAACAGCGTGATGAACCACTGCGACTCGCCATTCAAGTTGAGCGCTTAAACAGCGGCATTCATACTGAGCGCAGTAAAGCGGATGAGCTGGACGAGGTACTGGTGGCGCTGTTGGCGCTAGGGCCAATGCCTCACAACTTATGGCTGCAAGAAGTCAATGAGCTGGATAACCTACTGAGCCGTTTGGCCCGCCCGCCCCAACCATAACTCGCTTACACATAGCGCTAGCACACAAAGCAAACGGGAGGCGCATCGCCCCCCGTTTTTCGCTTTCTTTCTTGTGAAAAGATCGCCGGTGCTTAAGGGTAGGGCTTAGCCCATAAACTGGCCGCCGTTAATATCAATGTTGGCACCTGTGATAAAGCCGGACTCTTTGTCGGCCAGGAACGTCACCAAACGACCAATCTCTTCTGGGGTACCGTAGCGTTTTACCGGAATCGTCTCACGAATCGCTTCACGGACCTGCTCCGGAATTTTCATAATCATGTCGGTGGCGATATAGCCGGGGGAGACGGTATTCACGGTAATACCCTTCGTGGCCGTTTCCTGCGCCAACGACATGGTTAACCCGTGCATTCCCGCTTTGGCCGCTGCGTAGTTCACCTGACCAAACTGGCCTTTACGACCGTTGATGGATGAGATGTTAATAATGCGCCCATAGCCATTCTCCAGCATTCCCTCAATGACGCTACGGCAAGTGTTGAAGACGCTATTAAGGTTAGTATCAATCACTTGATACCACTGCTCATAGGACATCTTTTTCATGGTGCCATCGCGGGTAATGCCTGCGCAGTTGACCAGCACGCTGATCGGCCCATGTTTTTCATGGATTTCGCGGGCGCCTTCGAGACAGGCGTTATGGTCGGACAAATCAACACCCGATAATGCGATGTTGTTATAGCCGTCGGCTTGCTGGGTTTCCAGCCAGGTTTTGGCTTTGTCGGGATTATGGTACCCCGCCACCACCAGATAACCCGCATCTGCCAACGAACGACAAATTGCCGTTCCGATTCCACCAGTTCCACCAGTTACCCAGGCGACGGGGGCTTGATTGGCCATTGACTACCTCCCTGATAAGACAAATGGCTTGGACCTTAATCACTGTTATGGCGTCGCAAGCCACTCTGAATAAGCGCATTCGCGCTTCTTTCACTCACAGCACGCCGCTTGTTCTATTGGGCGACACACCGACAGTAAGCTTTTTGTTATGCTGATTGAAAGCATAGCTTTACTCTCTCAATGTTGCAGCACGATGAAGATGACTACCAGCAAGGAAGCGTTTTATATTAGGGGTTGACTTAACGTCAAAAATACGTAGAATACGCCACACGTTGATGCGGGGTGGAGCAGTCTGGTAGCTCGTCGGGCTCATAACCCGAAGGTCATCGGTTCAAATCCGGTCCCCGCTACCAATATTTTGAAAGGCAGATCAGTTACTTACTGATCTGCCTTTTTTGTTGCCTGCCCTTCCAAAAAGCTCTGTGCCCAAATTGTGCCCACACCGTGCCCATTTTTTAAAATGCCTCTCGATAGGTAAAAAAAGTGGTGACCTTCAGGCACCGAGCAGCTTCTTCAACACTTCCTTCGTTTTCCTTCCTACCGAGTTAGGGTTCAGGTTCTGGACTGGGCTCCTTGATGTGAGTCACTAGCTGTTCGATCTCACAATCAAAGTAGTAGCAAAGCCTGTCTAGATTATCTGTGACCGTACTGTGGCCTGGGTGATTGATAATTTTCGATAACGTCATCCGGTTGATGCCCGTTTCTTTCGCTATCTCCCCGATCGTAATTCTGCGCCGCTCGGCAAATTCCTTCTCAGCAATCAGCTCTTTTAAGTGATACCGAATCATCGTCTTCTCTATTATTGATCATAAAAATTATCAAAAAGTGGTTGAAATAATCATTTGATTGTATATATTTCTAATCGAGCGATTAAAAATATTATCAAATGATCACCACATGAGGAGATAGTCTCATGGACTGCACTTTTCTGACAACGGAAGAACTCGCCTCTCGTATCAAATACGATGCACGTACCATCCGCCAGCAGCTCAAAGACAGCGTGCTTATCGAAGGCACCCATTACATCCGCCCCTTTGGTCGTCGGAAAATCCTGTATATCTGGGAAGCTATTCAAGAGGAAATGCTGCGAGAAACTCCTCGCCAACAGCAAGTCGTCATACCGATGGCTAACGGAGGCATCTGCCATGGGTAAGGTCCGCGTTCGCCAGGAAAGCAAAAAGCTTTTCATCGACTTTCGATTTGACGGCCAGCGCTTTCGTGAGCAGACCCTGCTTGACGATAACGCAAAAAACCGCAAACAACTGGAACTGCTTTTACAGCGCATGGAAGCAAAAATGCTGCTTGGAGAGTTCCATTATGCAGAGTTCTTCCCTAATAGCAGCAATTTACAAAAACTGAAAGCTCACCAGCCAACCGTTCCCAATGAGCAGCAAGATGCTGCTGTTTTAGGCACACCACTCTTCAACGAGTTTTCTGAGCAATGGTTTGAAGAGAGCAAGATCCAGTGGCGTGCTTCTCATGTGCGCAATGTGAACTCGATCTTAGATAGCTCACTTAAGCCCGCATTCGGTAAAAAGCTCGTCGGTGACATTACGAAGGCCGATATCCTGGCGTTTCGCGCCAAGCTGTCTAGACGTAAGGGACGCGGCGCAACGGGGCTGGTGTCACCAAAGACCATCAACAGCCATATGACCATTCTTCGCATGGTGCTGGATGAGGCCGCAGAGCGATTCGATTTCGAGACGCCATACAAAAACATCAAACCGTTAAAGCTACAGAAGACGCACATCGAGCCCTTCTCGCTCCATGAAGTCCACCGCATCATCGATAACGTGCGTCCCGACTATCGCAACTACTACACGGTGCGCTTTTTTACCGGTATGCGTACCGGTGAGATAGATGGATTGAAGTGGAAAAATGTCGATTTCGCTAAACGAGAAATCTTGGTGCGCGAAACGTTGATAAATGGCGAAACGGAATACACTAAGACCGATGGCTCCCAGCGTGAAATCCCCATGTTTGGGCAGGTATATGACGCCTTAAAAACGCAGTACGCCGCGACTGGGCGTATGAGCCAGTACGTGTTCTGCAATCAACTGGGACAGCCGCTAGATCACAACAATGTGACGAAACGCGTGTGGTATCCCCTACTACGGTCACTGGGGCTGTCCAAACGCCGCCCGTACCAAACGCGCCATACCGCCGCGACGCTGTTTCTAGCCTCGGGTGAGAATCCAGAGTGGGTAGCGCGCATGTTAGGCCACAGCTCAACCGAGATGCTGTTTAAGGTCTATTCGCGCTATGTGCCTAATGCCACGCGTATGGACGGCTCTGCTTTCGAGCGTTTATTAGGCAATGCCACGTCCACCAAGCCCGAGAAGGAGCACCGCCATGAAACGGCCTAATCAACAAGCTCCAGCACACCTGTCTCGCACCTTCACGGGCACTTATCGCCTTACGGGACGCGTGGTCGAGTTCGACAATGCGAAAACGCCTTTTCTAAAGCTTCGGCTGAGCGATTACGAAGGAGATCGTATCGCGATGCTTAACCTGAACAAAACGCTTGTGCCTGAGCGCATTGGTCATTTGGATTTTGTTACAGCTTCAGGAGTAAAGTGCTTGTCAGAGCAATTC
Organism: Vreelandella lionensis; assembly: GCF_044543515.1. NCBI lineage: Bacteria > Pseudomonadati > Pseudomonadota > Gammaproteobacteria > Oceanospirillales > Halomonadaceae > Vreelandella > Vreelandella lionensis. The sequence goes on from NZ_JBITWC010000010.1 coordinate 56,509, forward strand.
TTACTCGATGAGTTTCGCAAGGCGACCCGTGAGGAAGTGCGCTCACTGGACACGCTACAATCGTTGCCACGAGTATACTCACCAGCACCAGAGGTATTTGATCAATTAGTGAAGACCGTACAGTCGCTGCAATCGGAGCACTTACGCGGTTTTTTAACACGGGTACTGGAGCGCAAGGAGCGCATTGAAGTGTTTCTGAATGCACCCGCCAGCGTGACCTATCACCATGCCTATCCAGGTGGTCTTCTAGAGCATTCGCTGAACGTCGCGAATAATGCTGTTGCCATGCTGCGCTTAAATGAGCCAGCTATGCCGCGCCTGATGCAGGAAACATGCTTTGTAGCGGGGCTGTTGCACGATATTGGTAAGACGTATACCTACGACTCGAAAGGCAAGCCTAACGCGGCCTGGAAGCTCTGTAGCCACGATGCATTTACGCTAGAAGCATGTGCCTATGGCCTTGCCTACTTAGATCAACATGAACCCGATATCGCGATGACCTTACGCCATATTTGGACATGTGCTTCACCGGGTGCGCGTTACGGCCAGCCAGCAGCCATGACACTGGCTCGATATATCCGTGACGCGGATGGGCAAAACGCAATGGCCGATAACCAACAGCGGGCGTTTGGCACTAAACGCCAATGGGGCTTTAGCCAAATTGGTCAAAACGTTTTCTGGCGGCCTGACATACCCGCTTTACAGCCACAATAGTGGTACAGATGGAATCATTTTTATGCCGCCAATACGCTTCCGCGTGGCGGCTTTTATTTATCAGTAATATCTAGGAAGTCGACTCATACAGTGCGATATCTGTTGGCCATTCGCCAGAGTTCAGTAGCGAGACATGCTTCCAGCTTTCCAGCATTTGCTTGACCTGGCCTTCCACCGGCAGGGAGAAATCAAAACGTTTTAAGCCATGCACCGTACTATGACACTGCCAGTACCCCATACCCTGATCAAAAGCCAACTTCAGTTGTTTACCCGATTCAAGGGTCAGAGTTAGGACACGTCGATGGCTGACCTCTGCCAGCGAGTTACTGATATTAACCTCTGTTTCAGCTCCCAGAATGGCCGACAGCCACTGCGTTAGCACCTGATGCATACCTTGCTGACAAGTCCAGTTATCCCACAAACGCGAGCCTTTACCGTTATCAGGAGCCGCGACGATATCAACACTGACAGCACTGACAGCTTCACTCGGAATAATCTGCATGAAGCCCACCAGCAGCATAACCGTCCAGGGTGATCGTAGATAACGGTCTTCATAATGGATAGAAACCACTTTCTCACTTTGCAGTCGTGTCATAAAGCCAGGTGCTTTTTCCATCAGCAGTGCTTTGCAGCGTTGAGGTAATTTGGCAATAGGACCGTTAAGTTCCTTGGTCACTTCAAGCACAGTGGCGCTATCATATATACCCAGCCAGTCATCAGTATTAACTAATGAACACTTCCAGGCAGGCAACTGCTCTGACGCCACCCAGGTACTTGCATCATGCGCTTCCAGCCAGTTTGCACCAGGAATAACTGCTAGCTGACTATCCGTAAACAGGGTCACCACTCCACCCTCTTGAGTGGTTAGCTGAACTAGGGCTGTAACACTGCCAATATGATTAGCCCCGGCGTGCTGTAACACTCGAATACCGAAACGAGCCAATAGCGCCAGCTCTTCCTTGATAACAGCGGGCAGATCCTGCGTTTCAAGCACAATATTGACCTGACAATCGTCAACCACCTTCCAAGCCATCAACTGACGGCGAAACTCGGGTGCCCCCAGGTCCCAATGTTCCGAGTCACCTGCTAATCGTACAGAAACTTCGTTGGCTGAACGGTTGATCCAATGGCGCACAAAGCGAAGAGGGTCATAAGGCCAGTAGCTTGCTCCGTCCAGCACACTAAACCGCTCGGGCAATACAAGGTGTTGGTTGAACTGCCCTTCCTCCAGCCACTTAATGGCCAGCCGCCGGTTTAGATGCTCGAATTCCACACGGCTATCCTTGCTGGCAAGGCATGATGAACATACGGTTTCACAATCTGCCGAACATATAAGCTTTGCAAACGCCGTTTTTAGCAGGTCTGTCATCTTGTCCAGGGCTGCCAGTACAAAGCCCGCGCCACCAGACACGTTATCGTAAACCTGAACAATATAGCGTTTTTCGCCTGTTTCCAGGCTGCGATCAAGTCGAACACCAAACCCCATTTCACTGCTGGCTATGCCTAATTGATCGGCTACCGCATCGCGAAGCGCAACTGCCAGCGTCATGGCAATGATACGTCCTTGTTCATTATCAGGAATCCAGGCTCCTGTTAGCGGTTTTTTCAGCACCCACTCCACCACATGCGTTCTTGCTTGATAGCCCAGGTGAATATCAGGCAAGATCGCTTCACCAGGACATTCTTGTTTAGGTTTACTACCAACAGCACCACCAACAGGACGGTGGTGCTGATCAGGCTGCATCCCAGCAGGCAGCTCACCCTGCGACGTCATTGACTCCGCTCGCCCGCAACACATACATACTGCAAAGCCGTTGCCATTCTCACCGCCGGAACGCACCACAATCTGCCCGTCCTCACCGAAACGCACATAGCCGCAAGCAGGGTCAGGCAATGCAATTACGGCACCATCTACATACACCAAAGGTCGCTCTACCGGTATGAATTTCTGGGTCGATACATCATTGGTGGTCGGCTCATAGAAATCGGTGACAAACCCCATAGGCCGAAGTACTCTCTTGACCTGCGTATTCGGAATGGTTGCTTCACATTGCGAGCAGTGCAAATCATCCGAGTGAGAGTATGCATAAGCCTGGTAACCTGGCATGCCACAGTTCACGCATTGCCAACTAACATCAAACTTTTGGTGGCTGCCAGCAGATCCTTCTTGATAGGACTGCATTTTAATGCCTGCTGAACGATAGACACGGCCATCAATAACAATCTGGGCGCCGGGCGCATATTCCCTGACCGCAATATCCAGCCCGCGGGATGGCTGCTCTTTATAGGTAAAAATATTATCTTCCCGATCAGCTTGATCATGTTGAGGCTGATGTCTATTCCTGGAATCCTCAACATTGTGCGTATTCAGTGCCACCACATTGGTCGGGAATCCATACCCAGGCAGAAAGGCTTTAGTGGCCAATTCCTTGAGCAGATACTCGCCTTCATGACGTGCTTTTTCACGCTCTAGCGCCCGCTTATAGCGCTCGTCAGACGCCGTATTAAGTCGCTGATTGATCTGCTGGTATTCTGACTGCCAGTTGTCAGCTATTGGGCGAATGGCCTCTTCCGTATAGTTGAGCAGAGTCCCAAAGCTAATCAATTCTAGGGATGTACGCTTTACAATGCTTTTGACACCTTGCTCAAAGGCGCTGGCATCACTGCCCAACCAGTCAATAAATCGGTCGACCATGCCTTCTTCAGCATTGAAAAACCACTGAACGGTCAGCCGGGTACGATCACCTTCCACTGGTGAATAGGTTTTCAGAAAGGCCGCCAGCAGATACGAGTTAACATGACGCTGAACTAGAGGCTGTGCATTTAGCGTGATCACCGGTGCAGGAATAGCTGTATTAAATGCCCACTTTGGATTGTTGAAAACGCGTGTATTGTGCGGATCAGCCTTGCACAAGGTGTAGGCAATAGCCCTGGGCTCGCTGCGACGGCCTGCGCGGCCTGCTCGCTGAAGGTAGTTGGCCGGATGAGGTGGCACATTATTCATTACTACTGCTGAGATTCCGCCAATATCGACGCCCATCTCCATAGTGGTCGAGCAGTTCAGAACATTGATCTTGCCGCTATGGAATAAACCTTCGTAGGTTTGCAGGCGTTCTGCTGACTGCTGGGCAGAGTGCTCTGCCGTGCGGTAATAAAAACCGCCTTCGACGGTGCGATCAGAAATATTGCTCCAGAGATTCTGCAGGCGCAGCTGCTGAATCGCATCATTACGAGCAACCTTTTCTCGGATGGCCAATAAGGCCCCTTCAATTTCTCCTTGAGGTGCTAACGACGTAAAATTAGGTAGGCTGACGGGTTGGCACTCAAGCTGTACCCGCTCTGCTTTTCTGGGAATATAGGGCGTGATCCCTCTGAAGGTAGTATCCAGCAACCGATAACTAATAGGGCACACCCAGGCCTTTTGAGGCAAGGCAAAGGTAATGATATTTCGGTTAAGAGTATAGCCGCCGCCCTGACTTTGTAGAATTTGTAAACGCGTCAACTCTGACCACGCCGCCTTTAGCCACTCATTCACTTTATCTCGGCTGATAGGAGAATCGCGGTCAAGGGCAGAACCTTGCAACAATAGTTTTATCAGGCGCGAGGGCGATCTGCCCGGTTTGAACTGCGGCCACGATTTAACGCGCTGTGTATCATGGTAATCCAGGTTGGGTGGCACCAGCTGCTTGGAAGCAAACCTTGCCCCTAACCACTGGCGTTCATTATCATTAATGGCAAAGTACGTGTTTTCCCGAACATAGAAATCCAACGCCGTCTTGAGAAAATCTTTCCAATCCTGCAGAGAAAGCGCCTCTTTCTCATAGGAATTGCCTACCTTGGGCGCCTGGGTTTCCGCCCAGTGACGCGGTACCGCCTGAACCTGATCCAGTCCCTGATACCCCACCTGAACCAGCGCCAAAGTTTCGCTGCTGTTCTGATTTTTTGGTCTGCGAGCAAACTCTCTCAGGAGCAGCAAACCGGCCAATGTCAGGCTGTTATTGCTGCCACCAAAGAACTCAGGGTTAGCATAGCGGTTATAGTCCAGAATCGAGTGCCTGATATCATTGGCCGCTGCCAGCTCATTGACCATCTCATGCCAGCCCAACCGTATCTGAGGCCTTCCTACAAAAGGCTGTTCCATCGCCTTAGCCTGGTCTCGCCTCTGCTGAGCAAAGTCCCCCATACCCATACTTTCAAGCTGCGCTGCTTCTCGTAATAACTCTTCAACAGATTTATCAGGCAAAACCGGAGCATTCATATTTTCAACAGCCTGCCGATTACGCAGCACTTCAAACACTAACCCTCTGAGCCGCGACCTTTCCGCCTCCTGCTGCATACGCACCGCCATGCGTGCTGTTCCTTGGCGGCTATCGGTAAAAGTGATCAGCTTGCGGCCTCGTCCTGGAAGACTTTCCGGTACCACACCTTCTGGGTCAGGGCAGAATTCCAACACAGTAGGTACCGCATTGCTGACATAAAAAGGTGCGCCCAGATGGCATTTCCTCAGAAACCCCCCTGGCCGCCGCCCAGCGTCGCCACACTGGACGCATGCTGAGCCTGCTTCTGCGGACAGAGTGACCGTTATCACTGACAACCCGTTCAACACACCAAGCTCGGCAGATTCAAGATCCAGCGGTATGGGTTCATAACCATCGGCTGACGCAGCCGCTAGGATGACCGCTTGTTGGTGACTGTATTGGGTACCTTCCTGCTCTGGCGCCTCCTCATCCTTGTCATCCTGAAGAGAAAACTCATCGCCTGCATAGGGGCTTGCTTGCTTCAGTATGCCGCCGGTATCTTCAGCCACTAGGTGCGGAGTTTTACACTCATTGCAGAACGCCAATTCATAAACTGGCGCCGAGCATTCACAGCGGGTTCGCTGGGTAACGTATACCTTGCCAAACGGCCATTGCTTGAGATGCTCTGATTTTGCCTCGCACCCTGGATCAATACAGCTCCACAGCCCATGTAACATGCGCTGGTGCAGGTGGCAGCGCAGTTTGAGAAAAGGTGGCGCATCTTCTGTAGGCGAAGTACCCGCCATCAGGTCAAGCCATTGCAACATTTCCTGCTGACATGCGGCTGTTTGGCCGCTCTCCATCATCGCCTGAACGGTCTCAACCAGTTCATTCAGATCCAGAGGCTTTTCATTGTTCACCACTGTTTGACGTATGCGGTAGGCTAGAGGATGATTGACCAGGGCTGCATAGCGTCCAGCGGATACCGACTTACCCGGCTCAATTTGGCAAATTTCTTTAAAGCTAAGATTCGTCGGTGCCTGAGGCTTCTCAACGGGCACCTGGCGTGAACCGCCAATCACAACCACCTGCTCATCTGGCACGCCGGCCAGCGATGCCAGGTATGACTGCAGCCTTTGCACTGCATTTTCACCTGCAATGGTCGCTGAGGTCGCTACAAAGCGTATGTCACTGGCTTTCTTGCCAAAGGCTTCTACTACCCGCCGCAGCAGCAGTGATAATTCAGCTGCCTGCGAACCTATATAAGTGTGTGCCTCATCTAGCACAATCCAGCGTAACGACTGCTGTTCACGCGATATTTGTAAAATCGGATCATCCACCTGTCGTACTAGCATGTATTCCAGCATGGTGGCATTGGTCATCAAAATGGGGGGTGGCTGCCGCCGCAGCTGTTGACGCGATAACACTTCATTGGGGCGCTGGTTTTGATGTCGCTGTGCAATAGTTTCTTTGGTATTACCGTTATACAGGCAGAAACGAACGCCATCCTGAAAAGGCGACGTCCAGGCATTGAGGCGCTCACGCTGCGAATTGATCAAGGCGTTTAACGGATAAAGAAACAGTGCCCTTACACCTACCAAGGGGGTACCACTATTTTCATATTCACTCACCAGATCCTGTAGGATGGGCACCATAAAACATTCCGTTTTGCCTGATCCAGTGCCAGTCGTGATCACCGCTGACATAGGTTTATCGGCCAACAGCGTCTGCCAGCTTGCCAGCTGGTGTTGGTAGGGACTCATATCCGCATCAAACCCGTGCCCAGTGTCCGCTGTCAGGGCACTCACTACCGATTCAGCCAGTAGTCTTCCCTGCAAATCAGCCAGGGTGACATCGCCTGGCTGCCAGCCAAAGGTATGTTCAAACACTGGCGGTGCCAGAAAACAGCCTTCCTCGCCCATACGATCATGCATCTGCTCGGCGAGATGGGTTCTGAGACCAGCGTCATTGACGCCCAGAATGGAGAGTGTGGCTTCACGTGAACGATTCAGCGACTGGTTTATTAACTCTTTGAAGTTAACACTCATACCTTTCTCACTTTAGCGTGAAGCAAATTGGATAACGTTGCCGAATAAACCGGCTCATACCATGCATTTCTGTCAAAATCAGATAACACTCGAAAGCCAAAGCGCAATTCAGCTTCATCAACTGGCAAATCATTCAGACGCGCTTCACCAGCTGTCAGAAAAGCCGCAAAAAGTGGCATAAAACACACTGAACTCATATAACCAGGTACTTCAAGCTCGGTCAGCCAGGCATACCCCTCTTGCTCCTGAAGCCAGCCACTTAGCGGGTTAGTCAGATTAGTCGGCCATAGCACATCATCCTGACGGGCACGTAGCTCATTTAGCCAAACAGGCAAGATGGCCTGCAAGGGCGGTGCTCCAGGCAAAGCCCGAGTAGCATCGCATAGTACGTCTGAAAAGCTGTTAAACACTGGCACCTGCTCAGAGAGCAATGACATACGTTCGTGCGCCTTATTGCACATCAATGCCTGGGGAAGACCAAACTCCTGCATCATAGCTTCCACATAAAGCTCCACGGCGGATTGCCACTGCACTACCGTGATTTTTTCCCAGATTACCGCCAGCTCATGGGTCAGCCGATCAGCAAAAACGGGCGTTATTTCGAGCCGGAATACCGCCAGTGCCAGGGCATTAGGGACCTGTACCAGGTGTTTCCAGCTTTCAAGGGAAGATAGCGGTAGATGCGGATATTGTGTCTTCATCTCAGCCAGATAAAGCCAACTCGGATGGAAAAACCGTACTGCCATCTCATTGAGCACCCCGTCAAAAGCCATAGGGTAGTACTGAGGATGATAGTAACGAGCCGCTGCATTCAAGGTGCTGATGGAGGTCTGTTCATCGAGCTGGCAAGCAAGAGGGTCAGGCATATATATGGCCGGCCGAAACGTAACCGAAGCTCCCTCCGCTGGGTATAAGAGCCAGGGGCCTTCTTTGTGTAACGCCTCAGGCACGGTATAAAAACCAGTAACCACCCCGTTGGATATTTGCGGTGGTATCACCACAGGTGTGCTTTCTGGATTGGCAAGCTGCATCGCCTTCACTATGGTTCCTTCTGAGCGATGCATTAAGGGCTGAGCGCCATGATTTACTAACTCAAAAAACTCACAGTGTTCGTTGGTGAACCTAATAGATGCCTGGTAACGGTAAATATAGAACTGCTTGTGTAATTGAGACGTTTCTACCCGGCAGCGAATGGTCGCATCCTGATCGGCGCTGCAGCTCAATAGTGAAAGAATGTCATCGTAGAGTGAATACAGGCTAATCTGTACTACCTTATGCTGGGCATGATAACGATACTGTTTAATCAGTGGACGGTGTTGCCCCATCAACTCAAGAGAGACAAAAAAAGTACGAGGCACGTCCGGCGGTGGCGTCAATATTAACGTCATGCCCAGTATGTCATCCAACGTCAGACCCGTACCTACAAACGCCTGCCCATCTGCTGCTATCAGTTGAGCGCCTTGCTTAGGATAAGGTAAACGCAGCACAACACCCTCTACGTTGGTACCTTCCTCGCGTATTTCCAACTGTATCTGCGACGTTTGACCACCTGAGTCTAGCTGAACCTTTGTCTCGCTACCCTCTTTGTATATCTCGGCGCGGACCCCCGTATTAAGCACGCAAACATCCAGCGCTTTCACACTACGAATAACGATACGTGCCAGCGCCCGGGAAGAAGCAGGCATAGCAGTGAGTGAAAAATCTCTTGGCAAAATACCTAGCTTACGCCGAGCCACCAGGCGCTGATCTTCGCCGAGGACATCAACCTTAAAGCATCCTACGCTGGTTAATGTCTCCAGACTGTTCACCAGACAACCGTTCACGCGAAACGCTTTGGGGGAATGTCCTACATCCTGTGCATCAATCAACAAACAACGTGGCCAACCCCGCCAGGTGACTGTCGGCAAGGTGCTGTAGGGAGATATCAAGCCCTGTATTTCAAGCCGCGCTACATTAGGCGCTTGCCCCGGCTCAATGACATAACGAGCCTCGGCTTCCATCAACACATAGCGCTTATCAAGGCGATACCAGTGACCGCCACTGTCATCCGTGAGCAGACGTTCAACATCTAGGGCCTGCATTCCCTCAGGAGCCCGCAAAAGAACCTCAGCGGCCTGACATTGCACAGAAGCCAGACCTGCCAAGCGAAAACCGCTTTCTTCCTCTACAAAGACAGCCGGCAGTTGATACCAGTCGACCTCACTGGACTGGATAGCTAATGTATCCAGTCGTTCGCCTGCACAAGACGTCACGAGAAAAAGTGACTTTTCCGGTGACTGTCGTCGCAGAGTAGCAACCTCCAGAGGCAATTTGATCGTCAGCCTATTATTTTCAATCCGCCCATAAGAAACACCTAGTTTTTGGGCTAAGCGCTCACCTTCATAAATGGCCAGCTCTACGCGACTGGTGCTGATATGACGCCCATCCAAGTCTATCTGGAGAGAAGTACTTAACCATACCCTGGCCTCCAAGGTAGCCGATGCCATGGGACCATCAAGCCAATGCTCACAGGTAAACGCACGAGCTACTTCACGAGCTCGCTTACGTTCTTCGAGTCGCGCTCCTGCATCTACGAGCCACTCGTTAACTAAGGCCTCGCCGTTTTCTTCTTCCAATGGTAGTGGAAATTCCTCCCGCCACTTGGGCTCGTGGAGATTCAAAAAGGCGGCAGGGTCATCCTGTTGGTTAAGTCCATGTTGTTCAGCAAGCCGCATCAAGGTTTCTGCAATACTGGCGAGCAATTGATACTTTTCATCGTTCTGAAAAGACTGGGGGAAATAATGGCTGTATTCACAGATCACCTGAACAAGATCTCGACCATCCCGTTTGTATTCATGGTAACGATGAAGCACCGCCTTAATGGCACGGCCAAACCCATGTTGCTCATTCTGCAACAGCCGCCACGGCAAACCTCCTTCAGCAAAGAGAGAACCAAGATAGTCAGCACCATGAGTACGATAGCGAATAGGCCGATCCCAATAACCCAGTCCGAGCTTAACCAACTCGATATGCTCATTGGGCTGCAGGTGAACACCCAATTCATTATCAAAGGCTTGCCAGGACCAGCTCGCTTGATAATCTCGGCGATACTTATCCGCTATGAAAAGACAATACCCGGCTGCCCAGTAGATCTTATAGATGGGGCTATGGCGCTCTTTCGAATTAGTGACAAGTAAAGCAGCAAGAAAATTCAGTTCACTCTCTTTCGTCGCATAGCTGTAAAGAGGCCAACCACTAGGGGCTCTCAAGCCCCTTCTGCTCAGGTAGCCGTAAACCCAATTCCGTAGCGAAGTCCTTAAGTCATCATCCGAACGGGTATACGCACTCACCATGCTACCTCCCTGTATTACCACTGCCATTTAAAACTTAATTTACCTTTAGCCTAACCGAATCCAGCCTCCATGGATACCTGAATCAATAGTAAAATATGATTGATCAAGATGCGACTTAAGTTTAAAAAGACTGCGTTCACATGAATAACTGTGTTGCTAACCAACGCCTAGGTATCGCCAAACCGCCACCGACATGCTTGGTACTAAGGTCATTACCTTCATTGCCAGCCAAAAACACAGGGTAAGCTAGACCACTATCAACCTGATCAATAATTCATAACCTGATCAGCAGTTGGGTTCAAGCAGCTACGTCACTGCTCTATATTTCAAATATAAAACTTCTCCTTCCAACTTTCTTAAACTCGGTATTCCCAGAAAGAATTTGCTCATATTCTTGACCCTTGCCTTTAGTACGCAAATACCTTTGTGTTTTGCAGTTATTGCAATCTATACTAAATCCAGTAGACTTCTGACACTTTAGCTTGACAAACCCTGAGCATATAGGACATTTCTGTAATTCCATTATTTCTTCATGCCGCTTTTTAAACTTCCAGGCTTGTTCAAGAGCATTTTCATTAACCAAAGAACGCTCGATCTTTGCAAAATCGGCAGGTGCTAGCGCATCAAGAACTTTTATTTCATGTTTTTCTGCACTCACCTCTAGCCCTGACAATTGAGCAGCTACCCCAATTGTCTTAGCAGGAATCTTGATAAGCGCTCGTCCATAATCTGAAACCAGCTCTCTCTGCAAAAGTTTATCAACTAAATAACCAAACCTCTCTACACCGTACAAATCAAATGGCGAAAGTAGCACCCAGGCACCCTCAGCAACAGCTTGGTTAGAATGCAAACTATCTTCACACAGGTTGGGCCAGGCTAACATTCGTAATGGTTGATAATTCTGCTTCTCATTTTGCAAGGAATAGAAATCAACTGGACGGCCCACAAACCCCATCCAAGGAACAACCTCAAGCAAAACTCGCTCTTCACTGAGTGTATCAGCTGTTGATACGAGAAGCTGCCAATTGAATCCTACCTGCTTAAGCTCAAGATTAAATCCTGCCCAAGTTGATGAAAGCTTTACTCCGAGATAAGGAGTCAAAGCATGGCGAAGTACAAGCCCTGCATACTTTGAGTAAGCTCGATTTAGTCCCTCATTTCGCTCTCTTCTTTCATCAGGCGTTATCCTTTTGCCACCGACGATATTTCTCAATTCGTTCCAAAGGATAGGCAAATGGCGATAGTGCTGATCATGACTCAGAATGTTTGTAAGGTGGAGTCCATCTCCAATCTGTGCGGAGCGACTCACCAGCAGGTAAAGGCCTCTCTGCTTAAGACCTCGAATTATTCCAAGTGCATTCTCAAGCTTGTCAAGCGTCTTCGAGAGCTGTTCGGACGCTTTGCTGGTTGAATCCTGCGTAAAGGCTTTTCCCCAAAGCCTGCATATTTCTTCTGTCAGGCGATGATGCCGATCATTAGTTCCGTAAAACTCTAACGCCTCACTTACCGCCGACTGAATTTGCCTGAGCGTGCCGACTCGTTTACTCAAATACTGATCTATCTTGTCGAGCAATCTTGCATACACACGGTTCTCGTAAATATTAAAATCGTCATCGCTGAACCGGGCTTTCACTCTCTTGGGTATCACTCCGGTCAAGGTCTGACGTTGCCAGCATTCAGAATGCGAGGCCAGATGAACTAAGGCTCCCCTGGCTAATTTCTTCGCCCTCGCAACATCGGTAACCTCCTCTTCATAATGCAGATCCAGTCTTGGTCTCATCGATATTTGATGAAGGTGCCCTGCCTCGATGATAGTGAGCAGTTTCGAGTCAAATGAGTTCAAATGGCTATCATTATCAACCACACCTTCGGGCATCAACGGAGATACCAGCTCAATCTCGTCCTCAATGCTTGAGTCAATTGTCTCTAGGATACGCTCGAATAACTCCACCTTCTGGGCTAGAGCCTTGTCCGGTAGCCTGATAGATTTTCGCTGGCCATCAACCAGAGCAATTTCGCTCCCATCATCGACTAATAGCCCGCTCGCTCCCAGGTTCACAGTGGATTGATCACTGGTCACTATCTCGGCTAGATAACGACCAGATTCAATAACTTCGGGCAAATGCCCAATACGCTGCCCTGTCAGCCGATCCACCCACATCAAAAACCACCTTCCTTGCGCTTGATATCTTTCTCTAAGAGCTCAAGTGAGGTCACTGGAACGCTTTCTAGGCTCGAGTAGTTCCAGAACGCTTCCAAAGAATCCATGAGTTTGCGGACAGAGTCTGCACTTACATCAAATCGACCAGTCACCTTACCCTGCCGCATTATTCTGCTTGCGAGCAGGTGATCCAAGGCCTCTCCTCTAGTGGCGCCTGATGCCATCATCACTGGGACAAACCGAAGCGCCTGCTTCTCAAAGCGGTTACCCCAACCCAGGCCAAAGTCATTTTCAAGCTGTCTTGTAAACTCATTACCGGTCAGCTTACCGAGCAAATTTTTGACAGACGATGCATGCTCTTTACAGGCGTTATCAAAAGCGGTTTGTAACGATCTAAAGGAGTAGCTCGCAGGCTGGTAATCCCTTATCTCAAAACTGTGTTCCTGCTTTGGTAGCGTCATCACATGAGAGCGGTCATACGTCTTGTCTGCCAACTCATTCGTCGTCTCGTCATGGTTTGCCGTACCGATAAACCAAACGTTATTTGGAACAAGAATCTGACGACCATCCATTAGCATCCTTGGTGCCCCGGGCAACGCTGTTTCAGAAAGGCTGATTAGTCGCTCGGCCGGATTATTTTTTTCAAGAGCGGACAAGAATTCTGCGAAATATTGCTCTGGTCGAGAGAGGTTCATCTCATCAAGCAGGATCACATTACAAGAGTCTTGCCAGCGAGGGGTCTGTGCCTTGTATAGAGCTTGCAAGCAGTCCTTTTCGTAGAAACGGCGCTCAAAGGCGTTGAAATGACCCAGCAAATCATCGCGATCTCTCCAGCCTGCCTGCACGGCTATGTCCTGACAGAACCCTCCCATGGCCTTTGCAAAGGCCTTCGCAAGGCTCGTTTTACCCGTGCCACTAATTCCTTGGAACACGTGTAACTGACTCATAGCCAAACCACCGAGAAGCAGCCTGATATCCTCAATCGGATAGAATAGCTCCACATTCTTTTCAGCTCGGGCAATACGGTGCTGAAGTTCTTCTGCAAAGAACTTCAAATTTGGGACATGCTCAAGCTCGATGCTGGCCTGGAATGCTTTGTCAGTGTCCATGATCGACATCGCCGGGAACGCTGTTTTAGCCTTTTGCGCATTGGTCAACTGATCAATACGGGTTTCAAGATCGTCAATGTGGACCGCCAGCGTGTTTTTGTGAGATTCGAGAACCCGCTTTTCGCGAGCGATAGCCTCAAGCTCCGTTGCAGCTACGCGCTTCACACTCAACTCCCTGCGCGCCTCGTCCAGTTCCGGGCGCAGAGCAGCAATGTCTCGCTCCAGGTCTGAGACTTTGTCTCGTAAAGTTTGGTTGTCTCGCTGCAACTCAGATGTGTCTGAGACTTCCAACTGTCTTTTTAGATCGCGATTTTCAGCCGTCAATTTCTCTAAAGTCTCAAGTAGTTCTACTGGAGAACGGTTGCCCAGCGCGGCACCCAACTCCTGAAGCTCATACAACCGCTCCTGTAGCTCCTGAGCTTTTTCCCAAGCCTTTTCCCTTTGTCCGGATACCTTTGCCAACTCAAGAGCAAATCCACTGCGCTCGGCTTCCATTTCCTCAGTTACACGCTCTTCTAGCTCGGTTTGCTCTGTTTTTAGTTCTGACCACTCTCGATTTAGCCTGGTTCTGTCACGACTGAGCCTTGCCTTCTCTTGTCGGAGTTCATCCTCTTTCTCATCGAGCAACTTGATTCGTTCGGCTTCTGCCTCAGAGCAACTATGCTTGATTTCATTTAGCTGCCGCTCGGCCTGCCTGATTTCTTCCGCTAAAGCTTTCTTCCGATTCTGAAAATCCTCAATATCAGACTCTCTCTGGATCGTCAGTTGCCGCTGCTGCTCTTCCAATTGCCTGAGTGATTTCTCATTCTCCTCTGCAAACCCTGCCTCAGCGTTCGCCTCTCTCTGCCTGAGGGACCGTTCCATGATCAGCAACTCATTTTTCTTGTTGGCTAGCTCAAGCGCCACATTGTCTACATCATTGATTCGTTGCTCCAAGGCAGCCCTGTCCGCTTCGATGCGTTCAGCTTCGTCTTGCAGTCGTTTGTTTTCGGCATCATTTTCTTCACCGAGCTTACTGGCCTGATCCCAGCGTTGGAGATATTCCTCATTAAGCTTGTCCTGATACTTGCTGAGCTCTTTGCACACCTCTGCGAATCGCTCAATCCATCGCGCTACAGTGGCTGACTCTTCAATCTTCCGAAGCGAATCAAGGACCTTATCGACCGACTCTTTATCAACGTCAATATCAATGTTTGAACCAGTGGCTTGATAAATTTTTGATGCATTCTCAAACGAAGCTGACCAGATTGGCCCAAGTTTTTCCAGTGACGCGGCCTGACGAGAAATTGCGGCCGGAGCTCCCGGTGCCACCTGTGAGGGATTACGCTTGTTTCCGTTCTTTTTAGCCATTACATCCAGTCCTTAAAACATTCCGTGAAACTCAGTGCATACTCAATGTGTTCTAACACGACATCCTGAGTGATCTTTTCGACCTTGCCTTTTTTAAATTTACTTTGGCCATGGCTACTTTGGTTGCGAAGGTCTGCCAGATTTAACAACTGCACTATTTGTAAGTTCTCATCCTGCAAAACTTTTAGCGGGTGCTGATCGTCAGTGAGCGTCCCCATTCCCGCCGCGAAAAGCAGTGCTTTGAGAGAGCTTGAAGGGTTCTGGCATGCACGTATAACCTGGCGCAAATCCTGCCGCGCCAGTGTTCGAACGACATCTTCAGTAAAAGATGGAATACCAAGTGCACCAAGCAGCCGCTCATTCAACTTCCAATCCAGTTTTTTAGCTGGAGGTATCTGCCCAACATTTGCCGGATACATTTTGATCATCCACTGCATAACAACCTCTAGGAGCTTCTGACAGTCCCCCAGGGCGGCCTCCAAGTCAGAATCCCAAGTCGAACCCGATTCAATTTTGCGTCTCCACTTCAATAACCTTGCGAAATACCGCCTGATATCAGGCTGAGCCTCTATCCAAGGGAACTCAATCAAAATATCCAGCTCGGTTCTCTTTTGAAGCTCTCTCAGCCACTCATCATTTGTCAGCGTCCCTGCATCAGGAATACCAATCAGCGGTGCTAAGAAACTCCGAAGTTTTGTGTCAGAGCCCAGCAACTGTTTGACAGGCTCCTCAAGCCACCATGCGCCCGCCCTAAGCCCGAGTGGATCCTTGACCGACCAGAGTTCATCTCCTTCGTCATCACCCGTCACCCAAACAACGATCCTAGCAGCCTCAGGAGAAGCATCCAGACGCTGTACGCCTTGCAAACGAAAAAACTCAGATGATGAATGCTCTCCCCCTAGTTGCTGACTTGCTCGATAATCTTTCCGATAGTCACGGTAGGCTCGGGCCAGTAGCTCGTTGTCCAAGTCAGGAAGACTTTGCTTCTTGGCTCTAGCTAGATAAGGCCGGAAAATATGACCTGTCCGCCTATTGGCAGAAAACTCCGGAAACTTGGCTTGCGGATCCACAGGCTCAATCTGTTCAAGCTTGGTCACCATTCGTGGCCAGAAATAGCCGGTTATCGCATCCTGAATGAGGAAACCAGCCTTGAGGCTCGTCGACTCGTCTTCTTCATCATCCAGCAACCTATGTCCTTTTTCAGTCAGGCCATTTGCGTCAGAGGTTAGCCAACCATTACTGACCCCTTGTGCAACGATCAGAGCGATCAGTTCAGGGTGTAAGCCGGTCAAAGCAGCAATATCATCCTGTTTGACGCGCTTGGCCCTGACTAACCCCAGAACCGCTCGCTGAAACAAGTTCAACTCGGGCTGTCTGGGCTCAGGATAAAGAACACGATGAACCAAGACCGGCCAAAGAACCGGCCTTGATTTTGACCTGGGTCGGTCACTGAATTTTAGGTAGGTCCCCGTCTCAACGAAGGCTGCCATGATCACCTCCGCAAAGCTCGTAGAGGGCGGCCAGCGCGGGAACAGCTTCTTTGGCAACAGGATTAGTAGCGAGGTTGGCATCACCAACGCAAACCAACATTTGTCGCTGACGGCTCATTGCCACGTTCATTCGATTTGGTAACCGTAAAAATCCAAACTGACGGTTCAGTTGTTCTTCCCTGGCAGCGTCATCATCCCACTGAATCTTTGCAAGCTGCGTTGGTTGGTAGGTTCTAACGCAGGACAATAGCACCACATCAAACTCTTTCCCCTGAAAGGCATCCACTGATCCCACCCTCAGCCGCTCTTCCTGACTGTAAGAGCCATCTGCGTTCTGTTTCTTCGTCCACTTGAAGTCATCGTGAGGTTCGTACCCGCTCTCTTGCTTAACCATCAGAGGTTTTCCGTTAATTTTCGTTTGCGCCATTTTTTCCATGATGAAATCCCGCTGAGCGGCATAGAACGTAATAACACCAACAGAAACGGACTCTCCTCCGGCCTCCATTACCCGCCGAACTTCTGTCACGACATGCTCAGCCTCTACTTCCCTAACGCGACTGGTTCCTCTCTTGACAGCGTTGCCTTCTGCCAGTGGAACATTAATCCACTGGCAAACATGCCCCTGATAATGCTGACGCAGCTCTTGCATGCCACTCAGGAACATTTCCGAAAAAGCAAAATCCTCCGCACTACGGCCAGACTGCAACTTTCCAAGCCCTGCCGCCTCGTAAAAATATTTGCTCACGAAATCCCCCAGAACAGGATGCATACGAAACTGGGTATCGAGCATCACAACTCGCCGTATAGTGTCCTGCCGTTCAAGATCCTGAAGCTTGACTCTCAGTCGCTCAAACAAACTTGATCGAAATGCTGCAAGTTGCTGTTCCGTAAGGTCATGTTCCTCCTGCAACTGCCCTTCTATGTTAGGCTCGAGCATATGTGGTAACTGACGATCATCGCCCACCAAAACAATACGCCGCTTGGCCATCGCCATCGGAACAAACAAGTCCAACGGGTTAGCACGTGCGGCCTCATCTACTACCACCGTTTCAAACTCTATTTCAGAACTATCAAACCCAGCCACTGCTTTTAGATTAGCCATTTGCTGGCCAGCAGACTGCTGGCAGGTGGCACCGACCACCATAGAATACTCATCAACAACGGATTGAGCCGCCTGTCGGTCAAAGTTGAGACTATCCGAGAGCTGCTCAAGCACCCAGGCAACACCTTGCTTACGCTTCTGGACCTTACTCTCAATAAGCCTCTCTAAATCATTCAGCAACTCCAATCCTTTACCATTGATTCGGAATCTCAGCTCTGGAGGACGATAGTCCGGCAAGTAAAGATCCAATAGCCGATTCTTCCAACCAACCAGTTGCTTCAAGCCTGACTGATCCACCTGCTCTGTATCAGCAATCTGCTCCAGAAATGAGAGAAGTTCTCCGTCAGCTCGTGGAGCATTTCGTTTTAACCAGCTCAACAAATCCCAGGCTCGGTCTGGACCATCGTCCAAAAACGACGTTTCAGTCTCCCTCAGAGCCCTGATTTTACGTAGCACAGAGTGGCTCCGCTCTACCTTGTTCTGTGTACTTTGATGACTCCTGTATAATTCATTTATATAATCTCCCAATTGCGCTTCTATACTGGGGGGAATGATTAGTCCGTGGGCCTCCAGTGCCTTCACCCCAGCCAGAATTTTCTCAAGCTCCTCAGCAAGGCGATAAGGCTCATACCCAGCCACGCGGATGAAGGCCATGGTCTCAGATATTTCTTTGAGCTTTTTAAGCTCAGGATACTTTTCGTACTCCGTTGCAACTTTCTCCTGGAGATAGCTCGTTTGCCTCTCCAACCAAGGGACAATCAAAGCTTCGTCGTCACCAGAACCACGCTTCCCCCCAATCCTGGTGGCGGGCAGCCCTAAGACATCACTTCGGTCCAAAGCGTTATCAACAGCATCATGCTGAAAGCTGCTTATCAAAACCTGTCCTGAGAGATTCTGATCCTGGGATTCCTCTGCCAGACGCCTTTGCAAGGCAGCAATCACCTGAGTTTTACCGGTACCAGGAGGGCCAATAACGATTGCCAAATCAGGGGTATTCAGCGCAGCATCCAAAGCCTGGATCTGCTTCTCTGTCGGCTTTCCACCCTTAAATGTCTCTTTGGCGTAGGGTGTGAGCCCATCAATTCGCCTTCTGCGAGCAGCTGGAACAGCGACACCCTCCAAGAGCCATTTCAATTGAGGCAAACGCTTTCCGGAATCAATGGATTGCTTGGCTGCAAGCCGACGCTTACCTGCGGTGCGGTGCCCCGCCAATGACAGGTATAACCAGCCCTCTTTCTCCCGAGGCCGAACAGATTTCCGATTGGAGGCTGGCTTGAAAATCACGTGATCAGATTTGAAAACGATCGTACCTCGCGGCGTGTTCGCAGAAGCACTTTCGCTCTCATCTGTTGTCAACTCTTCCATCCAGTCTGGTGGGTTAATACCAATATCTACTTGGGTGTTCGATGACAGATCAAGGCCCGTCCAACGATCACGAAACTCTCGATAATCATCGGGTGTCCGCGGAATCAGGCGCCAAGCGTTCTCTCGCCCATCTTCAAAGGTCTCCCAGTCTACAAATCGCAGGGACCGCAATGTCTCCGCCTGTTTCAGAGCGTTCTGCCACTCCTTGTCATTGTATAAATTCCATAACTCTAAATAGCTTTCGTTGTCGCGCAATGTCGCATCTAGAATCGCTTGCTGAGAACCGCTGCTCAGAACAGCCGCAACGGATGCATCCACGAATGTAAAATCTCCCGTCAGCAAAGAGAACGCACTGTCATTCCCCTTGTGGCGAGTTACTCTCTTAATAAGTAAAGCACCTTCATCTCTGCGCTCAACATCTGCTCGCCAACCTTTTCCCAACAGCTGAAAACCACCTTTAGCAGTTCGGTTCGAAAACTTCGCAATGGTAAGCCAGTACTCGCCTTCCGCATCCACCACAAACTGGGATTCAAACCAACGACATGCGAGCTCAATATTGTTGCCACCAATCTCTCGCTTGCTATACAGGTCTTCAACGATTAGCTCATCAAGTCCAAGTTCCAGATCCATTGGTGTGACTTCTACTGGAGAGCAATACTGAACTAATAATTGCCCTTTACGCGTTGTCGTTAACAACCATTGCACTTGATCTCGCTGAGCAAGTCGTTCAAACAGAATCCGATCAACTGGGTTGCAATTAACAATTACACGTGCATCTCCCTGAACCGCCATCCAGTTATCGCTGTATGGCTGCAACTGAACTTTGTGTCCAGGTCGAAAACGGCTCATGTCTTCTTTGCTAGTTAACGTGAGCAGATCTTCTGAAAAAAGAGGAAAATCTTTAAAATTCATGAACCATCACCACCTGAACTGCCAAACAATATGTTGTTCATCCATCTCGCCGACATGGATCCAGTAGGGAGCATCGTGTTTACCACGTAGTTCTTCTTTAAGCCCCTGGTAACGGTCCAATAGCTTGGTTTTACTTTGCCGCTGTAGGTTTAATATCCCTTCAGGTAAAGGGTGAATCCCAAGCCCGTGCTCCGAATATTCAATTTTCAAATGATCTTCAGGCCAACGGTCATAGCTGAATGTTGGCATCAGGCGTTTAAGCTCGCGTTTATCACCAGATTGCAGGACAACCTTCCGGCCAGTGGGTATCCAGTCATCCAATCCCGGAACAGCGCCTTTTTCAGGCTTTGGGACAATAAATTCCTCAAACAACACTAAACTTTCATCAATAACCGACGGACAGAAGAAACACTCCGCCCCAAACCCCTTATGAAAATTAGCGGGTAAAAGGTTATGACCACCGCAGCCTCGGCAACTCACCATTCGCTCATCACATTCACTCAAAGCTTCTAACCACTCCGCCATCAAGGGACGTTCTCCAGGATTCGCAAGCCCATCCTCAAAGCAACGCCGAAATAGCTCGGGCAGGCGGCTATGTTCGATGAACTGTATAGGCAGATTGCCAGTGCACTCGTTGTCGAAATCTTCGGAATGGTTAATCCAGGAGTACTCGCCACGCAAGGCGGCCTCTTCTTCTTCTGGCTCACCATCATTAATCAAGTCGCCTTTAAACGGGTGATTGTGAGTCAATAATTGGTAGGCAATGACTGCGAAGCTCCAGCAGTCAGTGAGGCTTGAAAGCAGTGAGTCACCCCGCACAACCTCAGGAGCACCGTAATCAACCGTATACAGGGTAATACCACTGTGTGATTCAAGGCTGATATTGTCACAGTCGATCAGCCAGGTTTCAGCATATTTAGGTTCATCAGAGACAAAGATATTGGACGGCGAGAGGTCGCCGTAAAGCATACCTTTTGAGTGCAGCTGATTTAGTGTTCTCGCCAGCTGGCAAAGAATACGCACACGTCTGCGAAGCCCGCCCTGCTTGAGGTAGTCTTCAGAAGACTCATCTCCAGCCTCAATGAAGCTATCAAGAAGGCTCTGCAGTGGGACCAAGCCATCCATAAGCTCCATAACGTAACCATTTCGAGGCGGAGCTAGCATAATCAAAGGCTTGGCGAGTTTTAGCCCGCCAAAGTCCTGGCGCACCAGCCACTCGATTTGCCGACGCCAGCGCCCTATCGCCTGATCATCTTTATTCGTGAAGCCTTTGACCAGGACCTGAGGATGACTAGTTCGATAGACGACACCCTGCCCGCCCTGACTCATCTTCTGAACAAGCTGATAACTAGCTCCCTTAGTATCCTGAACAACGCGAGGCGCTTTTTGTTTGGCTGCTGTACTCATGTGCTCAATCCATTCTGAAAATGCTTGCGATGGTTTTGTCGTCACCATGGCGTGGTGTGGACCATTGCTGTAACTCGCTCTCGAGCCAGCGCCTCATTCGCCGCTTGTTGCTGCGCTGCTGGCGCCGATAAATCGCGTTGAAAAAGGGTTCTAGCTGCTCTGGAATGAGATCATCAGAGATTCCATCTGTCATTAGCAGCACACCGTCGCCTGGTAAGCTCAGCATGACGTCAGAACTGGCCGCTCCTTTTACATCGGCCTGGGCGAGCGTTGTGGTCTGATTGCCGAACCCATCTTTCTGGGCTGTTAATATCCGGAATCTGCCTTGGCTTCGTATGAGGGCCAGGCCATCTCCAGCCTGCCCAACCAGGCCCTGCCCACGACCGTCAACCCATGCCCAGAGGCAGGTGGTTTCATAGTCGTTATAACCACCAAAAAATGCTTCTCGCCAACGCTGACTGAGCCGCACTGGGGCATCTGCACTGCATACAGGGTTGCTTCGGTCGAGCATAAGCTCACGAGCCAGTTCGACCGCCCGACGCGAGCCAATATGGCTTAAACACCGGCTTCCCAAGCCATCGGCCACTGCAATAAAGCGACCTCGGCCACACCCATGTACGGAAACAGCATCCTGATTTGGAGAACCATCCTGTTCATGGGCTGGCCCCTTTACCGAAGCACCAGCAGCTACTAGCATCATCAGAACTCCCAGTCTTCGTCATCAGCAGCTGGAATTTGCAGAGGTACTGACTGGTTTGGCTTAGCCGACTGACTGCGTGCGCTGACACTCATGGTGACTGCCCGGAAAAACCGATGAATATCACGAGCATTCTCCGCACGGAATAACGGTGCTTCCGGGTCATTCGCAAAATCACCCAGCATGGATTCGTCCGCATCCGAACCAATCGCCATAGCAAACCGAGTTGCCTTGGCAGTACGCTCACCATTCACAAAGCGCTGAAATGGCCCTTGCCAATCATCATTCGGATAACCATCAGAGACGAGAATCACAACTGGTTTATAAGCTCGTGACGGTATGCTCTCTTTATCTTCAATTAACTCATTGGCGATCTTAAGAGCACCACCAAGCGGTGTCATACCAGTTGCTTCAAGTTGGGCAATCCCCCCTATTTGATGAGCAGGGGTGAGCGGTAAAATCATTTCAGCGCTATCACCACCAAATGCTATGACAGATATCTCTATCTCGGCTCGCAGACGGCTCTCACTCGCAAAGCTCGCGACCATATCTTTCAAGCCTCGATTCAATGCCTCAATTTTTCCGTCCACCGACATGCTCCCACTAGTATCCGCCAACACGATAACAGGCAGAGGACGAGCGTTTTGTACCTGGAATTTTTTTAGTTCTGACATCTATAAATCTCCTTGAAAAACCTTCACTTGAATTGCTTCCAACCATATAGCGATAAGCATGCCAAGAATTAAAATTCTATATATTTCAATTGGCTGTGAAAAACATGCACAGAAGGCAGAGGAACAAAAAGTAGAGTTATTTACGCATAAGTAATTTTTCTTATCATCACATTTACTAACAGTCATTAATACTCATACGTATGACCTCTGCCACACTAACGTAAACCTGTACCGGGGATATTTACCCAAACACGATCACCTGGTTTCAGCATGGACAACGTTTTGATGTACCAACGCCTACCACCAGCTATGACCACTTGGAGAGGTACCGAGGCTGACATAGAGTTCACCGTTCCAGTCTCCTTTTTGACCGGCCTTGGCAGCACACTCATCCGTTCCCAAAGGGTCAATCACACATGACCAACTGAAATACAGGCTTTCTCCGTCCCAGTTGTCTTTTATCAACCGCGAAACCATAGCCGCCAAAAGCTGCGCAACCGTGAACAGTCAGGCTTGCAAATTCGACAATTGAGTTTCCGTTGTAACTAATCGGTAAACGCATCATTGCCTCAACAACCCCTATTCGACCAGCGCAATGATGTTTTCCGCCAGTTCAACCAACTCTATTCGCTCAGTACCATCTTCGTACTTTGAGCATTCGATAATCTTCTCTGCACTCATACTTGGCCAAAAGCGTTCAATGACATCGTCGGGTTTCATTCCAACAGCCTTGCCTATGATCTTTTTCGCGTCGCAGGTATCCGTGTATGCGACTTCGGCTTGTGTCTCGGCTTTAATCAGTTCTGGGCAGAGATAATTCTCAATTTCTCTCTTTCTCGTCGAGTAGAACGCACGGCCTTGGGCCTCAACCTCAGCCTTACGTTTCTGGATAGATTTAACCTGAGCAGGATCCCCACCAATATCTGAGTCCAGGAAAACACACCACGGTAGCCCGAGGTCATCCGCCAACTTGTGCGTTACCCAATGCTTGACGTTGCCGCTACCCCCGGTCTGAAGCGGAACAATGCCCGCTTCATCCAAATCGCTAGACGTATGGCCAGCCTCCTTCAACGCCTTGGTAGTATGTCGTAAGAACGTCACATCGGATTTCCCTTCGACGAGCACGACGCCATTGGCTCGCTCCATCCCCATCTCAGGCAGCACTCCGAGGCTATCAGCTGCCTCCTTCAGAACTGACTCATCAGGCATTTTCACTAGTGGCACGCCGTCTGAGTCCTTAGTGACATAACGAATGCCCTCAGTAGGAATCAGTCCTGCCAAAGCAGGCACATGCGTGGTAACCAGAATCTGTCGATTCTCCTGGTTTGCCAGCGCCAAAAGAGCTTTCATCAACATGATTTGATAATTGGGATGCTGGGATGTTTCTGGCTCTTCGATGGCGTAGATGACCTTTTTTGCCGAACCTGCCACTGCTTTCTCTGCCTCGGCACGGAAAAAGTTCAATAGAATCAGGCGGCGAACACCGCTACCGCGCTTGTTTATCGGGATGCCATTTTCACCATCCAGGGTGAAGTTGAAGGTCCACTTGGGCTTGTCTTTGAACCTTGGCGTGAGTTCATTTGCGAGCTCTGGGGCCATTTCCCCCAGTTTATCCAGTGTTCGATTAGCCACATCCAACACGCTAGCTTCAATCTTTTCCTCCAAGTCCGCAATCTGCTGCTGCAAAGCGGCTTGGGCTTCTTTTACCGCTTGCTGGAGCGGATTCTTGGCTTCTGCATCTCCATCACTGCTTTCACGGTCTGCCTTGAACAACGCAAAGGTTGGTAGTTGATCCTGGATTTTTCCCCAGACCGACTTCCCCTCAGTCGAAAGCCCCTTATCCACATCCAGGAGCGTTTCAGTAAGCGTCAGTGGTTCTGCGCTTTTTCGAACGGCCTCACGCCAAAGAGACGCAACACGTTGATCCGCTACATCGCCTTCAACACCCAGCTCTTTCCCCAGCTTCTTCAGATCTGCCATTTTCAGCCCAAGCAGATTATTCAATCCTTCACCTTCCGGGTGCAGACAACGGATGAAAGTTTTATCAGGCTTCCCAGAGGTTGTTGCCTTGAAGCTTTTAACGATTTCAAGACAACCGTCTGCATTCAGAAGCAGCTCATCGGCCAATGTGGTTTCAACGTTCTCATCAAGAATCAGGTGCGCTGGAAGTTCATCGAATTCACAAACAATCTCGAAGTGCGTTTCTCCTGCCTCCAGCCGGAAGCAGTTCATATCATTTTTGTCGGCTTTTGCCCCATCGGCTTCAAAGAAAATCGCCAGCGCTTCAAGAACAGTCGACTTACCGTAGTCATTTCGGCCAACAATACCGGTCATAGCCTCATCGATCGGCACCACGGTTGGTCCTTGATAACCGCGAAAATTTGTCAATTTAACGGATTTTAAGCGCATGGCTGACTTCCTTATCTCAAATTTCCGGAAAATGCTTTCTGACTTAATGACGCAAACATCTCGTTACTTGAATCAAGTCCAGACTCGTTTGCTTTTAAAACATCTGAGTAGCAATTAAAAATCTCAGAGAATTTTTTCTGTAAATCAATTGGTGGCAATTTGAATGAGAAGCTTCCGAGTTCAAACCGATTGAGTTTAGGTATATTCGCACGCGCGGGAAGCGACTCCGTGTATTGGGTAAATTCATCCGATAGCAACAACTGCCAAAGGTATTCCCTCGTCATCGCCCCATTATTCGGGCGTATGGGATACATGTCGGCAGAACATAAACCAACAAAATCTGGTAGAGCGACCTTCCTCAGGTAGGGTCGTATTTTCGAGTAGAGGACATAAGAATCGTCAAAGAGAAATTTTTTGCTTATCAGGCTCTCTTCTCGAGCAGTTAAGGCTGGTAAAAGCCTCCCGGTATGCTTTTCGATACGATCAGGACCAATGTGCAACATGTCCAAGTATTGATCATCCCGGGGATCGACCATTGGTGCATCGACTCGTGTGACCACCTCAAAGGTCACCAAAGGCCAGCTGTCTTTGCATACTCTCGGGCCAAACATATCCAGAAAAACAGCCCGAAGGAATTCATCGGCGAGCTGGATGGCTTGCTGGCGTTTGCGGCGGATGGCATCGGCTTTGTCGAGGATGGTGGCGATGCGTTTTTGTTCTTCCAAGGGAGGAAGTGGAATCTCAAACCTCGTCAAGAAATCGGTACTAACCCGCTTTTGGCCTGCGGCACCAGACATTGACTTCTCGCCCAGGAACCTGAACTGCTTGCTCCAAATCATGTAGAAAAGGTAATCGGGATCTAACAACTTCTCATCAGCTCTTAGAACATGAAACTCCGTGGAGCCAAATCCGACCTGATTGCTTATCTGGCCCGGTCGCAAGCATTTTCCATTTTCAAAGCAGGGGGTTATCTTAGCCAAAAGAACATCGCCGTTTTCGAAATAGGTAAACCCCTTCTTGGTTTCGGCCAAAATCCGGGGCTCTTCATTCAGGAGCATTCCGTCCTCACCCGCCGACGCCATTGCTACGAACGACACTGTTTGGGAGTCGTCTATATTTTTAGGCAACCGTGGATTTATTTGGGCCACGTCGCCGAGTCGCACAATAGGCCAACTCACAACATCCCCTCCAATTCACCCAGATCTGCCAAAATCTCCTTCTCCAGCACTTTAAGACGCTGCAGGATCACCTTCGGGTCTTCGTACTCCTCCTCCTCATACACCACCTCCTTGTAGCGGTTAATAGAAAGATCATACTTGTTGCTGGTAATATCGGAGGCGTCTACCACAAACGCCTTTTGGGCCTTGTCGCCAAAGGCTTGTTCAATCTCTTCTGCATCGGCGTTGGCTTCCACCAGCTGACGGTATTGCTTCCATTTGGCGATAGCATCCGGTAGGTCATTGCTACCCTCGCCTTTCAGCTCGGTTCGCTTGTCATCAAGGCTGAAACCGTCGGCTAGCAGATCGTAGAACCAAACACGGTCTGTAGTACCGCCTTTTGTGAACATCAGGATCGCCGTACTCACGCCTGCATAGGGTTTGAAAACACCACTGGGCAGACTGACGATACCTTCCAGCTGGTTGTTTTCGATCAGCTCCTTGCGCAGTTGTTGGTGGGCCTTAGATGAGCCAAACAAAACACCGTCCGGCACAATCACGGCGGCACGGCCACCCAGCTTCAGGCCTCGGAGTATGTGTGCCACGAACAGCAGCTCGGTCTTCTTGGTTTTTACCAGGCCCAGCACATCCGGATTGGTGTTGGTTTCGTCCAGGCTGCCCTTGAACGGCGGGTTGGCGAGGATGACGTCGAAGAAGTCTTCTTCCTGTTCCGGGTAATGCTCTTTGATGGATTTGTTGAGGCTGTCCTGATAGAGAATGTTGGCCCCGTTTACCCCGTGCAGCATCATGTTCATGCTGCTCACACGAAGCATGGTGGTGTCGAAGTCGAAGCCCCAGAACATCTGTTTGTTGATGTGGTCTCGGTAGGGTTCGAGCATGTCCCCGGTGTAGTGGAGGTTGCCTTCTTCATCGGTAAAGGTTCCCGCTTCACTGGAATACTTTCTGTTCAGGTACTCCATGGTTCGAGCCAGGAATCCTGCTGTTCCGCAGGAGGGATCGCAGATAATGTCGGTGGGCTGCGGGTCGATCAGCTCGATCATCGCATCGATGATGTGTCTGGGGGTGCGGAACTGGCCATTGATACCTGCCGTGGTCAGTTTGCTCAGCAGGTATTCGTAGATATCCCCTTTGACGTCGCTCTGAGTGAGCGGCAGGTTGTTGACCATTTCCACCGCTGAGACGAGTACCGACTCGTTCTTGATCTCCAGGTCCGCATCCTGCATGTACTCGCCGATGTGGCCCAGTGCTTGGGCGGCGCTGCCTTCTGTTCCTAGGCCCTCTTCCTCTGAGTGCTGGCCGAGGCTGGCGAAATACGGGTACACATGAAGCTTCAGATGCCTGTGCAGCTCCTTACCGCTCATATGGTGAAAATTCTTCCAGCGCAGAAGCTGGCCTTCCGGCGTATCCGGAAACAACCGGTCGAAGGATTTGCCAGTTCGCGCGGCCTTACGCTCGGCCACCTCTTCCTGCATGTCCAGCATGCGGGCAAACATGAGGTAGCTGATCTGCTCGATTACGGTCAGGGGGTTGGTGATGCCTCCGGTCCAGAACTTTTCCCAGAGCTTGTCGATGTCGTTGCGTAATTGACCTGTGAGCATTTAATGGATCTCTTCATTCGATGTTGCATCTGAGGCTTCCTGTTCCGGTTCCTCAGACGGAGTATCAGTTTGATTGGTTAGTTGCTGATCAGAGCCGAGCTCTTCCAGCATTTCTTGCTCCTGTTCTTCCGGCTCATCGAGCGGTTCAACAATCAGGGCAAGGCGCTCAGACTCGAAGTCTGTATGGGCAGGCTCGATCTGTGGCAAGGATTTGCTGACTTTGGTTGAGAGCTGGCTAAAACGATCCACCTTGCCGTATAGACCCTGCTGGCCTGCCAGAGCCGTAACGGTGTTGTTGTAATGGTTGCTTACAGTCTTCAGTGTGCCGCCCAGCTTATTCAGCCGGTCAGCAACCACACAGACCTGATTGAATATTTCCCCGGCCTTTTCGGAGATTTCCCGGGCCTCGGCGTTGCTTCGCTCGATCATCCACAGATTGGAGACTGTGCGCAGAATGGGAATCAGAGTGGTGTGCGAGACCAGTACGATATTCTGCCTATAGCCGTATTCAAATAGCCCCTTGTCGTACTTAAGGGCCTCGATGTAGGCGGGCTCTATGGGCATGAACATCAACACGAAGCTGGGGCTACGCATGCCGATGAGGCTGGTGTAATCCTTGCTGCTCAAATCGTCGATGTGGCGCTTAACCGCTTTAACGTGCTCATCCATCGCCAGGCGTGACTCCTCAGGTGACTCCGCGCCCACCGCTTTATCGTAAGCAACAAGGGAGACTTTGCTGTCGATGATGATCTGTTTGTTGTCGGGCAGGCGGATCAGGTAGTCGGGGCGTTTCTTCTTGCCTTCCGCGTCCTTGAATTCGCCCTGAGCGTCGTAGTGCTCGCCTTCGATCAGGCCGCTCATTTCCAGGGTTCTACGCAACTGAACTTCGCCCCACGCACCCCGCTGCTGGGAGTCGCCTTTCAGAGCGGAGGTTAGGTTGTTGGCTTCAGCACTCATCTTCATGCCGATTTCCAGAACATCGCGAATTTTTGCGTTCATCTCCGTCTGGCCGCGCACCGAAGATTCATGGACATCGTTCACGCGCTTCTGGAACCCTTCAATCTGTTCCCGGAAAGGCTTGAGCATGCTGTCGATGCTGCTCTGGCTGGTTTGGGTGAAGGTCTTGCCTTTCTCCTCGAAGATCTTGTTCGCAACATTTTCGAACTCTTTGGTGAGGGATTGCTTGGCCTCACCCAGTTGCTGCATCTGTTCTTTGAAGTGCTCTTCTTTGCGCTCCAGTGTGGTTTTGAGTTCCGTGTGTTCACCGCTGAGGGACTGGTAGCGCTCCTGAAGCTCGGCGTATTTATCCTGTTGAGCCAGCAGATTGGCCTTAGTTTCCTTCAGTTGCTCTTTGGCATCCGAGCTTGAAGATTCGAAGGCCCGCGACCTTTTGCCTTCTTCTGCGAGCCTTTCTTTCAGCTGACTGACCTGCTCCCGTTCTGCCTGAAGATCCTGATCTGAGCGTGAGAGTCGCTGACGAAGTTCTTCTACGCGATCATGGTAAGCACGGTTATCTGCCTGAGCGTTTTCCAGCTGTTTCTCTGTCTCGTGAAGGCGCTGGCGCGATTCTTCCAGCCTCGCATGCGCAGCCGAGAGCTCATCTTTTTGGCTCTGGAGCTCGCCGGTAAGCCGTTGCTCGTTGGATTGGGCGCCGGCCAGCAGCGCTTGCAAGCGGCTTTCTGCCAGATCCTTTTCATGCACAGAGGCTTCGAGCTCTTTGATGGCAGTCTGGGCAGCTTCGTCACGTGCCTTCGCTTGCTCCAGGTCCTCCTGAAGTTGCTCCAGTTGCGTAGCAAGCCGGGTAGACTTACGGCCTTGCAGCACAGATGCCAGCAAAAAGCCCAACCCTGCCAACACAGCGCCAATCAGGCTGGCCATCACGATCAGTTCTGTGGTCCATTGGATATTCTGCATCGTTATCCCTGTAGCTCTGTGGCTGGTGTTTCTGGTTTCAGGAAAGGTTTCAGTACGGTGATCAACTCGCCCACATCATCCGGTTTGAAAACACCGTCGATTCCTTCGTGGGAGACTGAGGTAAACGGCGCATCGTAAAGGGTTTCGACGACGATGGAGCCATGTTGGGCGATGTAGTTTTTCAGCAGGTTCATAAACCGTACCTGCTGAGCAGTTAGCGTCGGGTGCGCATGAAGGAACTGTTTGAAGTGTTCCTCGACTGCCTGGGGATCAAGACCAATGATTTCTCTGACCGTGACATCCAACTGGTCAGCCGTGCGTCCGTAAAACTGATTCAGTACATCTAGGCTGACCCCGGGGTTCGTGGTGAGAATCGTCGATGTCAGGGTTTTCAGGTCTGACTCACCGATAGTCTCTCCGTTGTGGATTTTCTGGAGAATCGGATTATCCGATAGCATTTTGTCCAGAATGCCCTTGAGGCGCCGGCGGTAGATCATGGCTTCGTTTGCGCCGGTGATGTAGACCTCGCGCTCTTCCCCCTGGACCTTACCGTCTGGAGTAGTGGTCGTTTGCGTACCTGAGCCAGGATAAACCTTAGACTTCCGATACTTCATGATGCCACGCAACTCCAGGCGGGCATGTTCAAGCTTTTTGATGCTGGGATCCGCCCAGAATGAGGCACTTTTTACTTCTTCGATTACTTTGTCTTTCTGACGAACGGCCTGGATATTGACCGCCAGCCTCTCAACTTCCGTTATGAGCGCCGTTTTGCCATCTTGGAAACAGCTCGCCTTTTCCACCAGGCAGCGCTCAATCTCTGCCATGAGTTTGTCGAGCGCTGTGGCGTGTTTATCCCGAAGTACCCGGCTGGACATAAGCGGGGCTATGGTTTCGGCCAGAAGGTGCTGCGTTCTGGCATCCAGTTTGTCCAACAGATCCGTCTGCTGGAGCTGATGAACCACTCGCAGGTTACGGCGAACGGCAATACTTTCATCCGGCAGGTCATTGATGTCTTCCTTGAGCAGGCGTACACCAACATCGTAACCGGCGGCATGATTCTGCTTCAGGGCCGCTTGTGCGAGGGCCAATCGTTCCTCGAAGGTGGCTTGGAGGAGTGACTTGCTGCCGGTGTCTTCCGGCTCTTTGTATTCCTCTTCGAAGAAATCAAAGTTGCCGTAGTGATCAAAGATCAGGAACTCGGTTTTGTCCTGTCCGGGACCAAACAGGTTTGGACGCAAGCGTGTGCCTCGGCCAATCATCTGCCAGAACTTCACCCAGGATTTAACCGGCTTGGCAAAGACGAGGTTAACGATCTCAGGCACATCAATGCCGGTATCGAGCATGTCGACGGAGATGGCAATTCGGAAATCGTTATCCGGTTTTTTGAATTCTTTGATCAGGCTATCCACATGGGGAATGTCGTTATGGATAACCTTGCAGACCTTGGTACCGTATTGGGGGTACATATCGCAGAACACCCTTTCGAGATGCTCTGCGTGGTCTTGCCTCTGGGCGAAGATGATCGTTTTCCCAACCAGTGACCCGGTTTCATCTTTGATACCGTTTTTAATCAGGTTTTCCAGGATGACCCTATCTGTTTCCTCACTGAAGATTTTTCGACCGATGTCTTTTCCGGCAATCCTGGTATTGCGGGCCTCTTCCTCGCCCAAGTCCTCTTCCAGCTGTTGCTGTTGCTCGGGCGTCAGATCGGTGTAATGAATACCGTCGCGAAGGAATTCGGTGGTCAGGTCCTTTACCCGGAACGGCACCAGATAGGGTGGCTCGTTATTGATCGCCGCATCCAGCCCAAACTCGAAGGTTGGGTCTGTGGTTTCACAATCAAAAATGTCGAAGGTGTTACGGCTGATAAACTTGACCGGTGTCGCGGTAAGACCGACCTGCAAGGCATCGTAGTAATCGAACAGATCACGATATTTGTTGTAGATACTGCGGTGACTTTCATCGGCAATGATCAGGTCGAAGAAGCCCACATCCAGCTGAGCAAACCGGTTCATCATTCCGGGATAGGTGGCGATGTAAATGCGTGCGGATTCGTCAATCTGGCGGGTTTCACCGATGATGCAGC
The DNA here is from genome assembly GCF_044543515.1 of Vreelandella lionensis. Taxonomy (NCBI): domain Bacteria; kingdom Pseudomonadati; phylum Pseudomonadota; class Gammaproteobacteria; order Oceanospirillales; family Halomonadaceae; genus Vreelandella; species Vreelandella lionensis. Next base: position 88,293 of record NZ_JBITWC010000010.1, read on the forward strand.
GCGGCTCACTCGGCAGATTTTGCTTGAACGCATCATCAGCTTGAACACGCAGCTCTTTTCGGTCACACAGGAACAGAACCCGCTTGGCCCAGCCAGTTCGCAACAAAAGCTCAGCGAGGGCAATGGCTACGCGCGTTTTGCCCGTACCGGTTGCCTGGATGATCAGCGCCTTGCGCCGTTGATTCTGGAAATGTGCTGCAACTGTTTTGATGGCTTCAATCTGGTAGGGACGGTCTGCAATCTTGAGCTCCGGATTGAAGCGCTCCAGTTCAGCAGCGCGATAGTGGCGCTGGTAAATCAGGTACTCCAGACTTTCCTTGCTGTAGAACCCATAGACTGGGCGATAGGCGTTGTATTGGTGGTCGTCCCAGATAAAGGTTTCATAGCCATTGCTGTAGAAGATGACCGGGCGCTGGAACCCCATATACTCGAAAGAGTTGGCGTACAAGCGAGCTTGCTCGCGGCCAGCCTGAAGGTTAACCGTTCCAGATTTCTTGGCCTCGACCAGCGCTAATGGCTGCCCATTGTCTCCCCAGAGAACGTAGTCTACATAGCCCTTCCCTGAGGGGTTATCTGGGAACTTTACCTCTACTTCTTGGCCAACCTGGGCAGGATTGCCAATGTCCCATCCCGCCTTCACCAGCATCGCGTCGATCAGCTGAGCTCTGGTCTTGGCTTCGTTCCATTGGAGGGAGTCAGCCGCCTGCTGGCTTCGCTGTTTACGGGCTTGCTGCTCAGGTTCAGCTGGCGGCCTGAACGCCTCTGCCTGCTTGGCGCGCTCACGGTCCAGTTCGTCCATTACTCGATCGAGCTCTTCCTGCTGCTTTTCTATATCTCTCTTGTAGCTGGAGACCGACTTTTTGAGCTCAACAATGGTGTTGGTCGGATCTGGGATTTCTTTGAGAGATGGCAGATTCTCCTTTGGTTCCCCGCAATAGGTGAGCGCCATGTAGCCCGCCAGCTGATGTGCGGTTGAGAGCGCCATCTTTGCGCTTCGCAAATCTCCCTGGGCACCATGTGCGGAATCATTGCCTTGAACACGAAGAAAGTTGATCTGATGGATCAATGACTTATCGACACAATCAGCGAATACCGGATTTTTAACCAACTCATAGAAGCTGGACTGAGGCAATCTCGGCAGAGACTCTTCTTTGTAGATGGTCTTGGTCATCTCCTCGGCAAAGCTGCGCAGCCTTGTAAGGGCGCTGCCGGGGTCGACGTGAAGAACGGCCTCTGCCAAACCACCAAGATTTGCCAGGACGTCGTACTTTGGCCGAAGAAACTCAAAATTGACCGATTTCATAAAAGATACTCTGCTCATGCTGATCCCAATGCGAGGACCATGCCATTATTGTTCGATTCCGTATTTTTCGATCCAGTTGCTTAAGGTTTGCTGGCTTTTCAAGCCAAGAAGTTTGGCCGCCTTCGTTTTGTTCTGCCCGGTGTGAGCCATCGCATTCTGGATATAATGCGCCGCGAGCTCTCCCATTAGATCATTTAGATCAACACCTTGACTCACATCATGGTTTAGCAGCTCGGGCTCACGCTCTGGCATTGTGAACAGTGCCTGCTGTAATTCGGCGCCGGTTATGTTCACCCCAGCGCTCCAGAGCGCTGCCCTTACCAGAGTTGATTGGAGCTCCCGGACATTCCCACGCCACGGATGCTGGAGGATAATTTTTTTTGCCTCAGCAGAAAGTTTCTTACCGAGAAATACTGAGTCTTGCCCCCCTTGTGCTTTAAGTACCACGTCTGCGAGCAGCGAAAGATCCCCCTGCCTGGCGCGAAGAGGGGGAAGGTGCAAAACACCCACAGCAACCCTATAAAATAAATCTTCCCGAAACTGGCCTCCTGCGACCGCCTCCATAAGATTGCGGTGTGTAGCTGTGATAATGCGCACATCTACAGGGTGTTCTGCGTCACTACCCACTGGGACTAATCTACCTTCCTGCAATACGCGAAGTAACCGAACCTGCGACTGTGGTGATAGCTCACCAAATTCATCGAGAAATAAAGTACCTCCATCTGCTTGTTGGAACACACCAGAACGATCTGCAACCGCTCCCGTAAAGGCCCCCTTCTTATGACCAAACAAAGTCGAATCAATTAGCTCTTCGGGAATGGCTCCGCAATTTAATGCGATGAATGGCTTCTCGCGACGCGGACTGGCATTGTGGATGGCACGGGCAAATAACTCTTTTCCTGTCCCTGTCTCACCATAGATCAGAACTGGTACATGGCGTTCAGCGAGCATCTGCGCTTGCTGTTTAAGCAAAAGCATGCTCGGATTCTGGGTGACGATATTATCGAATGCTGCATTAATGGGTACCCGAGAATCCGCCAGGGCACGAAATTTATTATCTGAGATTACAGAAATGGAAGGGACAAACTCAGCGGCAAGCTCAAAGGGTATTCTTACCTTCTCTACCCCTTTCTCAAGAGAAGACTGATAGAAGACAGCCGAAAACTTAGTTTTTCCTAATAAGATCCAGACTGCCTGCATTGCCGGTGTACCAGGACTTAGGAGAATAGATATCTCTGTGCCTTTTGACGCAAGCCTGGCTAGACAAGGCTCAACCGCCAAGTAAATTTCCCCAAAATTGACAGGAGAACTGAGACTTACCTCACATGCTTCTATTGCGATGTCAGTATGACATTCGAGCAAAGCAATGTAAGGCGCCACCTGCTCGTATGGATAGGCATAAAGTAATTTGACTGCGTCAAATTGGATATTTTTCAGAGTAGACCATATTGGACCAGCAGGCTCATGGCCCACAGCTTTTAGATCATTGCCCCCTATCCAGCTAACTAAGGTTTTATGTAGTGACTTAGGCATCCGCGTTTTGAGTCCAATTGATTGGCAGGCGGGGTATTTATATTTATCCGTGGCCGATTTACGTATATCTTTAAAGCAATAGACCAGTGCTAGGTTTCACCATACCATTCAACATATCAGCAAACAATAATTAACAACCTGTCTGAAAGCTAGCTCAAGGTGCACCGTCCGTATGCCAAGACATACCTGAAAGTTATATTAGCTGCCAGCTTACCGTCTTCCGTTTCATCAGCGCGAAGGTCACGGCTCAGGCAAATGCGATATTGTCCCCGCCTCAGCGCAATCCGCTGTCTATGGTGTCATTTGGGAAATGGCCTCTCATCACAAGCCGGCGTTCGATAGCTATGAGGGGCTAGGGGGAGCATATAACGACATTCACTGACCTAGCGATTGACCGACGGGTTGAGGTGCACGCGTATATCGGTAACAACACCGTGCTCGCTCTTCGCCCATACACTTGGTACAAGCACCATTTGCTCACAGGGGCGCGCGAGCATGGCCTAGACACCTGTTACGTTCACGCCCTGTAGAGCGTTGACGCACATCTGGATGACAATACCGAGCGCCATGCGAGATAAAGGGCGCTATATACGCCCACCCAACCAGTCATAAGCAACGTATGAACCATCACGACACACGCCTCATTGCGTTTTATCGGGGGAGAAGGCCACGATCACAAAGGTCGGTGCACTGACGATATTTGGGCGCTTTCGCGTTTTTGGCTGGAACACACGCACGACTATATTCAGTGACTATTTCCTCCCCCCTAAGCAGGTCGGTTTAACAGCTTTGCGCCCCTTTTAACGCCAACCGTACAGGGCGACTTTGAAGATAGCGACGTTATGCGCCAGCATCAGCAGCGCTCGCTAGAGGTTTACTGGATTTTCTTGAACCTGTTTGGGACGAAAATGGCATCGCTGCTCAACCAACTTTAGCGATACCAACGCACATTTGGTTGAAAGCCGGTGGCCATAATCATTTACGCATCACACGTATTATTCGGTCGCTGGCGTTGTGCTATCAGCCAGGCCTTGCTCGCGATTTTCAGCAAGCTGTTATCGAGATTGGCACCCAGCAGGGGGGTGGTCTCTGAGACGTCCATCCAGTATTGGCGAGAGGCCTTTTAGACCAGCTTAAACGGTTCAATGTCTCGAAAAATGCCTGTTGGGGTCATGTCACGGCGTAGTGTAAAGGCTTCTACAGCCGCCACCGGGTCGACCTGTTCAAGCTGATCAAAGTGGATACGATTCCACTGCGCTCGGGTGACCTTGATGCTATAGAGATACTGATCGCGAGTGCCACCAGTGGCAGGATCGATCACTTGCCGATACCCAGAAACCCGTGCTTCTTGAACCCGTGGCAAACGCACAAACACCGCACCTAGCACGCGAAAGGCAATGCCGTGGACATGGTCACGGTACAGTTTTCGCTGTCGTGTGGCACTCAGGGATTTCGGGGTGAGCTTGAGCGCTTTGGCGGGTATCATCCATTCCCGATCCGGCATGTCATCGTCAGAGGGCAGGTCAATATCCAGCGCTATCGTGGTGTTATCGCTTCCCAGGTCAAAATCGATCACTGTCTCGCGGGGCCAGTCGATCTCTTCAAGGCGCTCTTGAAGCGTGAGTGTCATGTCATCACGTTGTCTTAGCACGCCCTGCTCTTCTCGCTGTTGTCGGGCAAACTCGGCGGCATCAAAATCGGCTTTGCGGTGCTCCCAGGCACGGTAGTCATCGTTAAACTGCGTCTGGCGACGTGTGTTATCGGCCTCGTATTGGCGGCGTGCCTGTGGCCATAGTGCTTTCCACCATGGAAGAGGCACGGGCGTGGGCGGTGTGGGTACTGGCTCAGCAAAATGGCGTGGGGTGTAGCCACGGCAGTGAGGAGATGGGGTGTCGTGGTGCAGCTGCCCTAAGCGCACGATATCCGCGTTTAATTCATCGCAGAGTGTCTTGAGCTGTGCACGAATAGCGTCATGTGCATGGCGGCGCAGCCAGCGTACGTCCTGGTCGTTGAGCGGGGTGCCATTCAAATCGGTAGCGCACGTTGCCGTCTTTATTAACCGACAGCTGAAGCCCTAGCGACTCACCTTGCCCAATGCGCGCTTCTAGCGTTGTTGGGGGTGAGGGGACACTTGTTTGCTCCTTTGAAGAAGCTCGACGAGATGACGACAGCTGGGTTCGATAGGCCAGTCCTGTTCCAGGAAGACCGGCATGCGCATAGACACCTCGTGGCCCTATGCTGACACTTGCACCTCGCGGGCCGACAGAAAGGCCCACACCACGCTTGCTGGTATTCAGGCGCACGCCGGGCGCAAGCGAAATACGACGTTGAAAACGAAAAGCCATCGACACTCCTTGAAGCAGGAACCTTACGTCACTGGTTCACGCGCCGTTGATCACGCTTACCCACGACACAGTACCAGCGCGCCTCTTCCTCTTGCCGCCGTTTAATCGCCGCCTGCATAGCTTCTTCTGAGGTCGCATAGCGGGTGCGTGACGTACCGTAACTGAACTGCGCGCTGCGTTTTTTGCGTGAACCGTCGGGCATCAACTCATACCAAGCCGCCACCCAGAGTGTTGTTCCTGTGGGGCGTTCATGGTGGTAAACGCCCGTTATCGGGCCAGCGGGCCGTTCACGATGACGCGCGACGGAGCGTGCCTCTACTCGCAACCGCTCCTTCCAACGACGCTCGCCCCAAATCTCTCTGCCACGCTGGTCTCGATACGCAAGGCAACGCTCAAAAGTATCGTACTCACTGGCTAAGCGCGGGATCGACTTGGTTTCAGGTTTTCCTGATGGGCGTGGCACGCGCACCATGGGATTACTGTGGCTTTTGGGCCACGACACGTATTTGGTACTTTCCCATAGCTGGGGTAAGGACAGCGCGTTTCTCATTTTTAAATCAATAGCTTTTTAGTGAGCAGGGACTTATAAAAAGTGACAGCTTTACGACTCGGTAACCTCTGCTTTTCTGTACGGTATGCACTCGTGACCCACTTCAGAATCATTGGCTATCTTGATAATAGAAGCAATGGATTTGAACCGATCGCCACTTTCTTGTCGGCAAGCATCAGTACAACAATTGAACAGAGAGCAATAGCGCCATGAAACGCCTCATATCAAACGTCTCCTACTCATCGCTACCCTTCTGACTAGCGCTTCCGCTTACGGTAACGAATATTCAAAATCCTATGAGGCATGTATGCAGCAAGCGTTTAGCACTCTCGATATAGTCACCTGCATATCAAACGAATATGAGCGCCAGGACCAGCGGCTCAATGACAACTACCAGCAGCTTCGTGGCCATCTGAGCGATGAACGCCGCGACCAGCTGTTTAGCGTTCAGCGGAAATGGATAACATACAAGGAAGCTAATTGTGGTTTCTATGCTGACCCAGAAGGAGGAACAATGGCGCGCATCAACGCCAATTCATGCTTGCTCAGCGAAACCACTAGGCGAGCGGATGAATTAGAAAACCTAATGCAGCCGTGAATACCAGGGAAATGGGCATGATGCCCTCTTTGTTAAAGCACTGACGGTAAATTAGCGTTCATAAGCCTCTACTGAAACACTCGATCATCAAATAAAGTAACTGCACTAAGCACGAGGTAGGTATCCGAGCAGATCAAGAGCTTGCTGCTATTGAGTTAAGGCTATCAGAGCTTGAGAGGGAAAAGGCTGACCTTCTTTCCCGGAAGCGCGAGCTGCAGCATGTTGCGCACCGGCTCACTGCACCGCCGCTAACCCCCGATCAAAAAGTCGAGCTGTTCGGGAAGCTTTTTCGTGGCAGGCAGGACGTCCATGCGATTCGATGGCAGAATTCCAGTGGTCGTTCCGGCTATGCCGTCGCCTGTGAGAACGAATGGGCCCCTGGCCTATGTCAGAAACCCAAGATCAAGTGCGGAGAATGTCACCACAGACAATTCAAACCCCTGGACGTCAGTGCAGTGTACGACCATCTTTCTGGCAGGCAGGTGGCTGGCCTTTACCCTTTACTGCCGGATAGCTCCTGCTATTTGCTGGCAGTCGATTTTGATAAAGAGAATTGGAAAGCTGACGTTCTTGCGCTTGCTCAAGCCTGTCGTGATGAAGGTATTCCTTATCTTGTTGAGATCTCTCGGTCAGGAGCCGGTGCCCATCTGTGGATATTCTTTTCGGAAGCCGTTCCGGCTTGGTCAGCGAGGACGTTGGGATTCAAGTTGCTGGATAAAGCCATGAATCTCCATCCGGGCTTGTCCTTCAGTTCTTATGACCGGTTGTTCCCGAATCAGGACACGCTACCTGCTGGTGGGTTTGGCAATTTGATTGCCCTGCCACTTCAACATCAGGCGCGACATCGTGGATGTACAGTGTTCGTTGACGATCACTTGATACCTCATTCGGATCAATGGGCCCTACTCAGTCGGCAAAAATCTCTCTCACCGGATCAGCTCGAAGAAAAGATCGGCAGGAAACCTGATACCGATGCTACCGCAGACGTCGCATTGCCTTGGGAGCAAGCGCTACCCGTTGAGACAGAGAAAATAACCGGATGCCCTGACGTCGTCACGCTCATACTGGCTAATCATATTTATATGAAGTTGTCAGATATACCAGGGACACTGGCTGCTCGCATTAAGCGCATGGCGAGCTTTGCCAATCCCGTCTTTTTCAAAACACAAGCACTGCGTTTCTCAACGCATGGTATCCCTCGCTACATCTCCTGTGCCCGAATCGAGCAAGGTTATCTCTCGGTACCAAGAGGCTGTTTTGACGAACTCCAAGCATTGCTGCTGGGCCAAGGAATTACGGTAAACCTCGATGATCGCAGACTACCCGGCCAGGTTCTAAATGGCATCAGTCTGAAAGCAACGCTGCGTGATGAGCAGAATAGGGCTGTGGAGGCACTTGCCGAGCATGATACCGGGGAGCTGCATGCGCCGACCGCGTTCGGCAAAACCGTAACGGCCATTGGCCTTATCGCCAAGCGACAGGTCAACACATTGATCCTCACTCATAGTCGCCAGTTACTAGGACAATGGAAGGAGCGCCTAGAAACCTTTATTGAGGGTGCCTCTGTGGGTGTCATCGGTGGTGGAAAAAAGAAACCTACCGGCCAGATCGACGTTGCCACCTACCAGAGTCTGATCAATAAGAAAGACAACACGGTCTCCGACCTGGCTAGAGAGTATGGCCAGATCATTATTGATGAATGTCACCATATCTCAGCTCCGCGCTACGAGATGCTTCTTAACGAAGTCAGCGCTCGCTATGTCGTCGGCCTGACCGCAACGCCTGACCGCCAGGATGGGCACCAAAAGATCATGTTGATGATTGCGGGGCCCGTTCGTCACAAAGTTCGGGCGGAACACAGCTCTCGGTTTGTCCAGCGTGTCATCGTTCGGGAGCGTCATGAAATTCCACCCGCCGATATCTGTCAGTCTCATGAGCGCCCCCATATAGCCTCAGTTTACCGTTGGCTTGCACAGAACAACGCCCGCAATAAAGACATTGTTCAGGATGTAGCAAGCTGCGTGAACAACCAGGCAAACTGCCTTCTCCTGACGGAACGACGAGAGCATGCTGAGGCACTAGCAGCACTGTTGGCCGCTGAGTCGATATCGTCGGTTGTGTTACGTGGAGGGATGCGCGTCAAAGAGCGTCAGGCAGCGGAAGCCCAGTTACATAAAGCTCAGGTTATTGTTGCAACTGGCAAATACATCGGTGAAGGTTTTGACTTGCCTCGGTTAGACACGCTGTTTTTAGCACTGCCCATCGCCTGGAAGGGAACGCTGTCACAGTACGCGGGTAGGATTCATAGAGCAGTTGAAGGCAAGCAAGAAGTCACTGTCTATGACTACCTTGATACTGGACTGCCAATGCTTGAACGCATGTATCGAAAACGCGAGAAAGGCTACAAAGCCATGGGGTATCAGTTTACCGCTTCAGGTCAAAACAAGCTGCTTTAGAAGACGTTGAGGCCACAGTTAGGCCCAAGACAACGACTCAAGCGATGCTTTGGTGACATTATGTTTGAGACCAGCTTTCAAGGTTTTATGACAGCACACCTTTATTTTTCACCAAGTGTTAGCGAGTGACTACTTGAATATTTCATCAGGGTTGCTGGTTTAGTGACGTTCTTGATTGAGAGGCTCGCCATAAAAATACGCCACAAGGTAGATCATTTTGCGATCTACTGATGGCTAATGGCCCGCTGATCTCGTTCTCTTAGGCAGCAACCTCTTGCTCGTCTTCAATCTCTAGTTCGAGATGGAAGTGAGCCGGCCCTGTCAGGTTGACCAACGCATCAAGGCTGAACTTGTTAATGCGACCGTTCAGCAGATCATTGAGGCGCGGCTGAGTAATTCCTAATCGGCTGGCTGCTTCTTTCTGAGTAATGTCCCACTCTCTCACACGGCCAGCAATTTTGGCCATGAGCTCGGAACGGAGCCTCATATTTAACGCTTCTTCAGGCGTATCCTCAATGGCATCCCACACGCTGTCGTAATACTCAATGGTCATTATTTCACCTCACTTAGTAGCTGGACTCAGGGCAACTCTTTGTATCGTTGTTTGCCCAAATTGATGTCTTTCTGGGACGTTTTTTGGGTTTTCTTCTGGAAGCAGTGGAGAATAAATACCACGTCACCTCGACTGGCCACGTAAAAAACCCGAAAGGCACCGTTATGGTCTCGAACACGGATTTCCATTACACCAGAGCCAACGCTTGGCATCGGACGAAAATCGTCTGGCTGACCTCCAGACTGAATTTTGTCTATCTGAAACCCCGCTTCTCTCTTCGCATCCAGTGGGAAGTCACGCAGCCTATCCTTGGAATCTCCGACGAAAGCAACAGGTTTCTTGCGCGCCACGCTGACTCCTCAATTACCACAAATATTATATCAATACAGATATAATAGACTTATCAATTAAATTGCTCAAGCTTTATGTCGAACATCACGAAGTGCCTAAACTCCATCAGATTCCGTTCATCCATGCATCACATCTATCGTCAAATTGGTCTTATCCAGCAACAGTGACCACATCAGACCGCTCGACGGGAGAAAGCCATAAGCTGTTGCATGCAATGCAAGGTCTTTGGCAGCTATAGCTGTAAAGGTTACGCCTGTTTCGACCAAGTTATTATTCTGCACAGCTAAGCTAGCGAAATGGGCCTACCCCGCTACCTAGTATGTTGGGAAGCACTATTACACACCCGCTCATCACGAACACTGACGCCATCATTGCTAAATTAGAAAATAGCGCTAAAACCTGCGTCTATTTAGCCTTTTGAGCATATGTAGTAGCTGATAACTTATTTTTAAGCACATATGGTACTAAAAAAGCAAAAAGCGGTAGTGCATCCTACCACAAAAAATTAATTATTATTAGAAAAACCTAAATCTTTCGGTCCCACAGTATTGAGGAACAGCATGCCTAAAAAAGAAGATAAGACGCATTTTCAGTACCCGAACAACCTCATCATCAAAGTAGTTTCTTTAGAAGACGCTATAAAACTTCAATATAGTAACGGCATCGAATGCACCCCAGAAAATCTAGCAAACACTGAAATAAAAGATTTCACTTACCACTTGCAAAGTATTCTAAATCAGTACATCGAAGATTTTTATACTGATATCGAAGACCGTATTGAAAATAAATTTTTTATAGAAACAGATGGCGAAAATAAGAAAAAATATATCGGCATGCTATTTTTAAGCGACCAGTCTCACCAAGAAAATCTAACACGCAAACTCGCTTTACTGGCTTACGAAATAACACACTCTGTCATTACACAAAGAGACATCTTAAGCACTGCACCTACCAATCAGAACTCACCAGAAGATGAAGAATTTATTACTGAGCAGTCTGAAAAATTCATCAATAAAAAAAGCGGAAAATCTATTAAGCACCCATTTATTGTATCGCTTGAGACAGATGATAAAAAACAATCAAAAGCTGAAATTTTAGTTAGCGGGCAGTATTCTGCACCAACATTCAAAACGCCCAAACCAACGCCCATTGACGGTTATGCTATTCCAGCAGGTTATGACGAACATGGCAATACAGTCTCTCTGTATAACATTGATTCAAACAATAGAGTCTCAAGCACACCTTTTACGCTCACTTCTAATCATACTGACCACATCATGACATTAGCTTCTGCAAAAGTTAATAACCACATTTTATACTACACCGGTGAGCGCTTGGAAAACCCTAAAGGTCCCACTAAGCAAAAGACATATACATTGTCTACTCTTTCAATCACGAGCAATGACAATCCTTACAAAAACTTTCAGCTGCAATCTAGCTAGCGTTAAACTACTTCTTATTCATATACAAATAAGTGGCAGTCACTATGTACGCGACTGCCAACTCATAACGATTTCTAACGACACCACTTTCATTTTTAGTTAATAGCAGTCCGGCATATTCCTGATGCTTCATCACTCTACTGCCCTTGACAACTTCGAACATATCTAGCTGAACACCCGTATCACTGATCCCTTTCAACCCATACGCGATCAGCATACTCCTTATGTCATCGCTGCAGTTTTTGCCAACAATCTCGTAGTGGCTTTTAGCCACGTTAAATGCTTTGACAGTACGGGCAATAATGGCCACATGCCTTGCTTCGCTCATCAATAGATGCCGATGACGCCCAACCTGGCACGCTAATTCATCAAGCTCTAGCCCTTCACGAATAGTTAAGGTTTCACTATCAGTTGTTTTAGTATGTTCAAGTAGCCTATCCCAAGCAGCGTCGCTGATACTGCGCAGCAACCCCAAAGGATAATCCTGCGACGTCACCCACTGATCCTGCCCACGAACTTTGAAGCGCATATTTTTTTCAGCCGCTTTAACAACATCTTCAAGAAGGGCGGCATGTAATGGGGACAACCCTAACGCCTCACTCGCTCGCCGCACGTTCTGCCTTAGCGCGCCTAATCGCAACGCTTTCATCAATAAATGCGGTGTGGGTTCGTGAAATAAAGGAAGCGCTTGCGGTATCGCAGAAGCTGGCGTGTAACGTTTAAAATCCTGTGGTTTTATGGTTTCTTTGAGAATACTGCCATTGATTCCTTTAACAGGCGTCAGCGCATCCGCCCATTCTAGAATCAAGTGATTATAGTTTAGTAACCCTGTTGCAGGCTGCCGGTGCCCCATTAAGCGCGCCAATCCCATCATCACGCGACGCGAACAGTGATGTTGTTGCCCCATCACCATCTGACGCAGATGAGCGCTGTCTACATGCTGGGTTATTTTTGTGGCCACAGGCGTGTTTAGCTGCAGCAGAGAGGCCGCCACTATATTGTAGAAAGCATGGCGCGCGTGATGGAGTGATAGTGATGGGCTGCCACTCACGTGACGCAATGCATCTATCTCAGCAGCACTGATGGCTGAAGCACTGAGCGCTATTTCGACGCTACCCTTACGCATCTCACCGAGGAGTGGCGTGGCTGCTTCCCCGCCCAACAGTGCATCATGACGGTTAAACACGGCATTGATAGTGCGTTGCTCTATTGCGTCGAGAGAAAACAAAAGCGGTACGGCGCGGCGAGAGGCCTCGCTTTTGAGCGTTCGATAATGATTATTCCGAACCAGCACCCAACTGTAGCCATGAGATGTACACCAATCTCGCCGAAGCAATCCCCTCGCTTCATCTAGCCGCAAGCCAAAGCGATACGCGCATAGCAATACAAATTGAAGTAAACACCCAATATCCAGATCTCGTTGGGTTGTCCCTATCTGCTTCAGTGTCTCAAGGTACTCCCGTTCTGAGAGTATTTCCGCACGCACGTGTCGCCCTTGCTCTGCAACGGGTAGCTCACCCCAATCCGGCTCTTCAACTCCATGAGCGGCAGCTACGCGGTGAAAAGAGCGCAGACGATTGCTAAAATAGCTCATATCGCTTAGCTGGTTTTCTTGATAATCAATCAACCCCGCATAAAAAGCAGTGACCTCTTCACTACCAAGCGCCATCAAATCGACACCGTACGCCAGTTCCTCAAATAGCTTACGCAACGTCCCCCAGTAGCGATGAATGCTACTGCTTTCGAACGGCTTAAAGCGCTTTCCCGCTTTTCCCTTGCCCCTTCGGATAACCGACGCGATCCAGATGACCAACAGCATGATGGCGCTACTAACCTTACCATTTCGCTGTGTGACCAGTTGCTCCAGTGATTTTGCCGTTATTTTTGCCTGCGGCTTGGCATAGGCATCTAAAAGTTGTTTCACCTCTTTAAAGAGAAGTACCGCCTGTTGCTGCAGCTCATGTTTATCGCCATTAGCTCGTAATAGCGCTGGCAATGCTGCCGAGAACTCCGAATCCTCAGTGTTGACAGTTGGCGGTGGGAATATCAGCGATTTGCCGTGCACTATACGCATATGCGCTTGCATAGGAAGGCTGGTGGCCACTATCCGCCCTGCTAGGGCACCCGCTACGACGCCCGGCAATTCCAGAAGATTGGCTTGATCGACAATAGCGGCCGCCTGCTCAAGTACCTGCTGGATCGATATACACTCGTGACTCTCACAGCACTGGATAAACGCCTCAGGCAACGGAGGCGCTTGCTTTGGGACCGTCCAAAGATCGTCGAGCGTTTTTGTCGATGTTAGCTGTTGTCCATAGCTTAAGAGCGATGCCACATGGTAGGACACCGCATGGCGCTGTACGGGGGCTTGCCAGTCGGTGCTATCCAGGAGCTCGCTATACTCCAAATAATAGGTTTTACGATGATATAACAGCCGAAAGTTGTCCCCCTGACACACATCATTCAACAAACGTGTGTAACTGATGCGTTTTTCAATGCATAAAAGTAGCGCACCGAGCGCTAATGCCTGGCGTTTCGAACAGTGTACTCGCGTTGCGTAAGGGCGCACCTTCGGTGCCCACTGCATTAGCTGCGCCATTAATGCAGCGTAAGCCGGCGCCTGTTCATGAATCAGCGTTTTTTCTGGCAACATCGGGATGTAACGGCGCTGAAACGCATGGCGATGCGGTGACTCATGCCGCTCTAAACTGCGTGTCAGCACACTAAACCTTAAAGCTGCAGAGGGATAAGGCGTTTTTCCCTGCTGAAGCAACATGTGCCGCCCCAGTTGATTGACCTCATCCGCTGACAGTTCGGCTATATCACGCCCTCTTAAAAACAGCTCAATATCGTTAAGCGCTGATCTGATGACGTTGCGTGTTGCCAAGCGACGATTTTTTTCGCGTAGCCGCTGTCCAAATGCCCGGGAAGTTGTCGTTGAATCCCGCAATACGTTCACGGCGGCAACGGGCAAGGAGGCAGGTGGTGCTAGCAAATCAAACGACAGCCGCTCAAAGAGTTCGTTGACCTCTTTACGGTAAGCCTTCCAATCGTCCATCCAACACCGGGCCGAGGTGTCGCTATAGGTGGCGACACTTTTTTCCGCATGCCCCAGCCAACCATCCACCACTTCGTTATCGACGCCTAATAAGGGTAATTGCTGTGCTAGTCGGTGACGGAACAAATTCGGAGGTAGTGGCCAATCAAATAAAGGGACACCGGGTAGATCTGTCGCTGACATAGAGTGCCAATTGAGCGACTCATCGAGTAAGAAGAACAGTGGCTGTTCAGCCTTCGCAGGCAATTCTACTAGCGTGTTAATTCGCGACGCGACTACTGGATGGGTGCTCAACAAGTGGTCAGCGAGACGCTGAAGATACGAGAGATAAGCCTCGACAAACTCAAGCGTTTTATCGGCCAGTGGCACCATACGGCCATTGCGCGCACCGCTACCTTCCGTTTTATCATTAATGAACACAGCTGGGAGGTCGTGGTTGAAAAACCCTGGGCTTTCAAAAGGGTCTTTCAGGTAGCGGCTGCCCGTTGACGCATAAAGTGCCATGACACAGTAGCTGGTCCACTGATTATGTAGACGCACCAGATCATTGCCGTTTAACGTTTCGTTGAGCTGATGAGTTGCTTTGCTAATCGCCCTATTGAGCTCAGCTTCAAGAGGAACCAGCAAACTGCCTTGGTTCGTCGACTGTAACGTTTCTGCGCCCTGGAACTGATACGGTAAAGCGAGCCCTTGTTCAATCGCATTAATATCCCAGCTAGCATAGCTACAAGCACCAGGTAAGGCGCTATTGGGGTGGGCCGTTAACATCCTCGCGAAATGGTGATTGCCTGACGCATCAAAAACAGTTTGACCCCATGCCTCAGCCAACCTGCCGCTAGTCACACGAGGGTATACAGCGCTCATGTGTTCATTGAACCACACCTCAATTTTTTGGGCTGGCGATATGCGTTGCCACACTTCTGCCAGTGATGCTGGGGTGATTAATGGCTGGCTACTAACTACAAGCGTCTTTCTTACTTCGGGGATTAGACCAACAGACTGCTGTTCGTGAAATGCTGCTAGATAAGCTTGTGCGGCGATATCGGGCTGCCAGGTATTACGTCGACGCGGTGATAGACGGTGCATTTGCTGGAGGTTGGAGGATAAAGACCACTCTCCTTGAACATCATCCCCCACCTTCATGGCGAGCACTTGGCTGAGTGTCCGAGAAAAACGGATGGCGATCCACACTAACGCGCCACCCAATCGTTCTTGTCCATCCGGGTGTGTCAGCTGACGGGCCACCCACTCCTCTACCATCAAACATTCAGGCGGCAAAAGCTTTGAGTAGCTCCAGGGTAAGTAATGGGACGTTTCAGCTTGCTGATGGTAAAAACTACGCCCGGTTAGCTCTTGCTGAGCCTGCGTATCGGTTGCATCAACCGGCAGTAAGTAAATCGCCTCATCAGCCTCTTCATCTGCCGAATCCTCTCGGACTGGGCATACTTCGATGAACTGCCCAGAGGACTCATCAAAACTGATTAACTGCTTCGGCTCAGGTGTGATTGCAGATAACTCAGCATGTACAAAAGGCTGCGGAGGGAGATCTCGCTGAGTGGTGAAAGGTTTTGTATCACCACTGGCAATCTCGATGATGGCGTTGATGAATGCGGTGCCACTTTTACCAAATGTATGGCTTTGCTTGTACTGCTCAGCAGCCAAAGACAACGCGTTAGTAAAACGTTCAAATGTCCAAGTATCAGGTGTCAGGTAACGTCGGGCACGGCGCAAAACATCATCAACAAGCTGCCACTGCGCTTGGTAACGGTCGGCAATCAAAAAGCGCGCGGCAGTACTGATATTGCGATCCGCCAAGCACTGCTCTGTCGCTACCCGATGTGCCGCCTGCGCGACCAACCACAAGCGTAGCGCACGCCTTAACACGTATTCAGATGATTGCTCCGCCCCAGGCAGCGGGTAAGTAATTAACGTTATAAGAAACGTTTGCTCTTTAAGGCTGCCTTTATATGTTTGTTTCGTTTTTGTAGCGTCTCCTGCATGAGGAAATGCAGGATACTGACGGTTGATCAAGGGATCTTGACGAATGGCTTTCGCCAGATCATCTAACAGGGCAACAACAGGGGTTTGCCGCCACCGGGCAAGAATGTCTTTTGACTCAGGATGATGAAACTCATTAACCAGGTTGCCGATCGCAACGATGTGCTGATCCAGCCCCAACGTCCAGAAAGCCAGCTCCAGAGCGTCACTGAGATCATGCTGGGCAGCCCATTGGCATATATCGCGATAGGGGTGGCCAAAGCGCGCTATTTGCTTACCAGTGCTTATATCGTCTCTTTTGACCGCGAACGTATGCTCTACCATTACGACTTATTCTTTCTTATATAGACAGTTACTATATATCTAAAAAATATATAAATAATAGTGATAGCTACCAATATCTATTGATACCAAGCACGAGTAGCAAAAGTAGTCGCACACCAGAGCTGTCATCCTGCCATTTTTGATTATTCATATAACTAAAGACGGTGTCGGCCTCCGCTGCTGGAGCCAGCTAGGCGCCGATCAGCTGACAATCCCTGCTGAAGGCAGAGTGATTCAAAACCAAGTAATGGGTGATTCTAGGTCGCAGGTGGACCGTTGTCTGACTTGTCGTATCTGAGATTTTTCCCGCTCAATTCCTCTGAGTTCGGCTCAGTCTGCATGAGAATGAGCCTGTTCCCGCTATTCGGGCGGGAGTAAATCAGGAGAGCAACCAATCCGCGACCAGATACACTTGGCATCGAGTTCAAGAGACAGGCCGTGAATGACCTGTCTCTCAGGAAGTCCCCCCACTCGGAATCGCACAGCTTATAGGGTAGCCATCAGGAAGGTGGGATGAGCAACGTACCTACCTTCTAATGCGGATCGCCTAACATAAGACCGGTGTGGTTCATGTACATACTCAAGGGCAATACCAAGGTTGCTGAACTGGCTCACCTTCATGCCTCATGATAACGGGCACATGATGTATTTGTTTTCTGCAGAGCCAGGTCATTTTCTTGGAAATACTTACATTGAAGAGAGACAGCAATGCGCTAGTTTACCCTCACAACTGACTAATAGGTGTTAACGTACTCGGTCGGTTAAAATTAAGTCAAGCTCGTAGCCGATCAAGTCGCTGTACGATATCCTCCCAGTGGGAAGGCGTATCTTCGCCTATAAAGACCAGACAGCTCTCCTCATTCTCCTTTCGTTCCAGCTCCCAACTAGTCAATCTTCCAGCCGCACGCTGGAGGGCCAGCCTCCTTCCGTCGCTCAGCAGCACGACGCCCTTGAAGCGCAGAATCTGCTTGGGCATGTGGCCTAGGAGTGCGCGGAGTTCGGTCAGATTCACGGCCCCTGGATGCTGCCAGCTGAGCGTTTTGAGCCCCAGATCTTCAATGCGGGTGGCTGGGAGAGGCTGTGAATGCGCCCGACGAAACGATGGTGTGTCCGGTAGGGCCGGCCAGAATATGAAATCCGCTGGCAAGGCTGCCTGGGTCGCTCGAACATGCCGACTGTCGGGCAGAAGCAATGCCTGCTCGAGTCGAGCGATATCCTCGTCATCGACCAAGTCGCTCTTATTGATCACAATGAGGTCGCCATTAGCGATCTGGGAGAATACAAGATGGCGCAGGGCCGGGCTGAGGCTGGCATAATCGAGCGCAGCATCAACCAGTGTGATGACCCCTTCCAACCGCGCCCTTGCACGAATACGGGGATAGCGCAGCACATTTACCACCCGCTCAGGATCCGAGACTCCGCTGCACTCGATTAGTAGATGATCAAGCCGTTCCCCTCGCCTGGAAACCATCGCTTCGATAGAGGATGAAAGCTCCCCTTGCAGGCTGCAGCAAACACAGCCGTTGCTCAGGGTGATCAAGTCATCACGCCGTTCGTCGACCAAGGCCTCATCAATATTCAGAGCGCCAAAATCATTGACCATGACCCCGAGTCGACGACCATCGGCCTGGTTCAGAAGATGATTGATCAGGGTCGTTTTACCGGCACCGAGAAAGCCTGCCACCACAGTTACCCCAAGTTCCTCTGACATAGCCCTTTCCTCGCTCTTCATTAATCGCGACGCTTGACGCCGGGGAGTACGCACAGCATCTCGTAAAGTATCGTCGCGCCCATTAGCGCAGTATTGCCGCTTGTATCATAGGGTGGCGAGACTTCTACCAGATCCCCACCAATGATATTGAGCCCATAAGCGCCTCTTACTATCTCGAGCCCTTGGGTGGAGGTCAGTCCCCCCATTTCCACAGTGCCCGTTCCCGGCGCCACCGAAGGGTCGAGACCATCGATATCGAAGGTGATATAGACGGGTGTTTCGCCCATTTGCGTGCGTACTTCATCCATTAGCGGCGCCAACGAGCGATACCAGCACCCTTCAGCCGGCACGACGCGAAAGCCCTGCTGGCGGCACCAGTCGAAGTCCTCTGCCGCGTAGCCCGTCCCTCTCAAGCCGATCTGAACGACTTTGCCGTGAGCCAGCAACCCCTCCTCCTGGGCCCGCCGAAAGGGGGTCCCGTGCGCCAGCGGCTCTCCGAACATATGCTCATTCACATCGGCATGAGCATCGATATGAATCAGCCCTACCGGGCCATGCTTCTTGGCCATGGCACGAAGGATGGGCAGAGTAATGAGGTGATCACCTCCCAAGGTCAACGGGATGCAGCCATGCCGGAGCACATCGTCGTAATAGCGCGCGATGATGTCGACCGACTTCGGCAGGTGGAAGGTATTGATCGGAACATCGCCAATGTCGCCCACTTGCAGGCTATCAAAGGGTGCGGCGCGAGTGGCCATGTTATAGGGCCGCAACATACGAGATTCATCGCGAATCTGGCGAGGCCCCAGTCGTGTACCCGGACGATTGGAGGTGGCAATATCCATCGGCACGCCAATGAACGCTACGTCCAGGTCTTTTGCACTGTCGTGGGCTGGCAGCCGCATCATGGTGGCGGCCCCCCCGAACCGGGGCACTTCGTTGCCACCGAGTGGCTGATTTAATTGCGACATGCTGCTATTCCCCAGCGGATTTTATCTCGATTTCTACGAAGGCGAAGTCACTTGCGCCCGCGTTGATAACATTATGTTCCACCCCCGCCGAGCGACGATAAGACATACCGGCCTGGACTGCGCTCTCATGACTGCCATCTGACGTCTCCAGACGCATCACACCATTGACGAGCGGCACGACGACGTAGTCGTGAGGATGTCGATGCCATCCGGTTTCCGCGCCTGGGGCAAAGTCCCAGCGCGTCACGATGATCCGTTCGTCTTCGATTTGCCGTGTCGCCTGGGCCGGTAACACTCGATGCGGCATGATGCCTCCTAGTCGAAGATGAGCTCAGGTAGCCATAGAGCAATCTGTGGAAACAGCACCAACAGCACGATGCCGAGTATTTGCATGATCAGGAAAGGGACCACCGAGCGATAAAGATCGCCAGTCGTCACTTCGGGCGGTGCGACGGAACGCATGTAGAACAGGTTGTAACCAAAGGGCGGCGTCAGATAGGCGCTCTGCATTGCCAGCACGAACAGCGTGGCAAACCAGATCGGGTCGAAGCCCAGCGCCTTAATTATCGGGACATAAAGCGGCACGGTAATAAACAGAATGGCCGAGTCATCCAAGAACATTCCTAATACCAGATAGCTCAGCAAGATCACCGTCAGGACGAGGTAAGGGCTCAGCTCCGCAGCCATTATCTGACCGACGATCGCCTGCCCGGCGCCCAGGGCGATATAGATTTTTGAAAAAATCACCGCGCCGATCATGATCCACATCAGCATACCCATGATGCGCGCCGTGCTGTACAGCGCACTGCTGAGCATGGTCATGTTCAGCCTGCGATGCGCCAAGGCGCAGAGCATGGCACCGCTAGCGCCCAATGCCGAGGCTTCTGTGGGGGATGCCACACCGATCGCCATGGTTCCCAACACCACGGCAATGAGGGCACCGGGCAGCACCACAGCTTTCAGCGCCTTCACCTTGCCCCACGTGCCGATGCGTTCGGAAGCCTCGATGGGTGGCCCCAAGGAGGGATTTCGATGGCAGCGTATTCCGATATAAATCATGTAGATGATCGCCAACATCAAGCCGGGCATAACCCCTGCAGCGAAGAGCTTGCCCACCGACTCACGTGTCAGGAAGGCGTAGAGAATCATGACCAATGACGGGGGAATCAAGAACCCCAACGCACCACCGGCCATGATCGCCCCTGCCGACAGTTGCTTGCTGTAGCCACGCTTGAGCATGGCAGGCAGTGCAATGAGCCCCAAGCTGACGGTCGCCGCACCTGTGATGCCTACCATGGCGGCAATCAAAGCACAGATCACTACGGTCCCCATGCCCAGGCCACCGCGCACGCCGCCCATGAGCTTGTAGATCATCTCAAAAAGGTCGTCAGCAATGCCGGATCGTTCCAGAATCATCCCCATCAGAATGAATAATGGTAGCGCGACCAGGATAAACTCGTTCATGAGGCCGAAGACTGAAGGCAACATAATGCCCAGGCTGTCGGGCCCCCAGATCCAATAGCCGAAGCCGACACCCACACCCATCAGCGTCCAAGCCAGCGGTACCCCAAAGAACATCAGGGTTAACATGGCGCCGAACATCAATGCCGTAAGCAGTATGGGATCAATGCTGACCATGCGAATCTCCCCGTGTGTTAGTGGAATGGCCGGTCGAGGGATCGCTATCCAATGGATTACCCAGCACTGTACAGAGATGGCGCAAAGTGTTTGCCAGCATTTGCAGCATGATCAAGAAAACGGCCACGGGAATCATGACCTTCACGGGCCAGATGTACGGGGCCCAGGTACTCCGATAGGAGCGTTCTTGCATGGCCATGGATTGCATGCCGAAGTCGTAGGCGCTTGTAAGAAGCAGCGCAAGCAGGATCAGCGTCAATACGCCGATCACAAAGGAAACCAACGCCTGCCCTTTTGGCGAAAGGCGTTGATAGAAGATATCGATCCGCACATGGCCATTCCATTTCTCGGTATAGGCCCCAGCCAGTATGGCGTAGACGCCATAGGTCAGGGTTGAGGCCTCATGCGCCCAATTGGTGGGCGAGCTCAGCAATTGCCGAGCTGCCACCTCATATACCAGAATGCAGGCGAGGGCGAAGCCTAGCCAGGCTACGAACCGCCCGAGCCATTCGCTCAGGCGGTCTTGCCAACGGATCCAAGCATGAAGCAAGTGCATTGCTTAGCTCCCGGTCACTCAAGGCGACCCTTGTCACGGGACATGGAGCGGATCATCTCGATCGCCTCGGCGGCCTGTGGTGACTTCTCGGCCTCGGCGTTCCAAACCTCCTGGGCCGCTTCGGTCATCGCTACTACATCGCCTTCTGGCAAAGACGTGACCTCGAAAAGATGGGCCGCCTCCTCGTTCCATTCGACGAACTTTTGATGACGATAATCAGCCCACTCGGCGGTGACCTCCATGAATGTATCCTGAAGGTCTTCGGGCATGCTGTTCCACACATTCTGGTTTACCAGCACATTGTCGACGAAGCCTGGGTAGAGCATGTTCAGCTCGGTATAGCTCGTCGCCACCTCGTTCAGCTTGAGCACCGAGTAGTCATACGGACCACCGTAGATAAGACCGTCGATGGCATTGGTACTCAGGGCGATATAGAACTCCTGAGGCGGGATATAGACGGTAGGGATATCGAAGTGATTGAGAACGGCCGATACGGATGGGGTCGCGCGGATCTTGAGCTCGCTCATATCCTCCAGGGATTCGACAGGCTCCTTGGTCAGCAGGTCGAACTTACCGCCGAACACGGGCACGGTGTAATGAACACCCTGCTGTGTATAATTTTCGGCCAGTAATTCACCTAGTCCACGCTCATTCCAGAGCTCCTTGGCTTCTTCGAGGCTAGTCCAAGCCATAGGAATGCCAGACTCAAGCACGGCTGTATCCATCTGACCACCCCAGTAGCCGCCATAGCCGTAGATTGCCTGCAACGTACCACCGCGAAGTGCAGCGAACATTTGATCGTTGGGGACCAGTTCCCCCCCACGGAAAATATTCAGCTTGATTCGGCCATCGCTGGCTTCAGCCAACATGTCCTGATAGCGCTTGAAAATTTCGTCTTCTTCGGTACCCGTGTAACGCTGCATGCGTATTTCGATAACCTCACCATCCTGAGCCAATGCGAGCATTGGGAAGGTCAAGGCACTGCCTGCTAATGCAAGACAGGCCAAGCTTGCCTTGATGGAGGTGGTAAGGGTGCGAGTTGCGAACTTGTTGTTATCCATGGATTCGTTCTCCTGCTGCAGGGAAGGGTTAGTCTTACCGGGATGCCGGAGGGCATTCATTGGATGCTGGAATCACCCACTCATTCTCACCACGTGGCGTGGTGACATATTCTGGCCAGCGGAAATGAATCGGCGGCTCGTAATCGCAAAGTGGTGCCATCCATTCCTCGCCCCCGACACCCCCACCGGTCCGCGTTTCGAACTCAGCGCGCGCCTCATCCAACGCACCAGGCTTCTGAAAAAGGTCAAGCAGGGTCAGGCCAACCGTCTTCGCTGCCGTCTCGATCATCGGATCGATACAAGGAGCCAGCCCGCCGAGAGCGTTCATGACCCAGTCAGGGTACGCGCCGCCATCGTCACGGGGCGCAAGCGCGGGACGTCCGATATACAAACGAACGGTAGGCGCATGCCAGCTGTACTCGGTGTAATCGTCGGAGGTGAAATGGGTCTGGTTGGGCGGCAATATCTGACGCAGTTCATGTTCAGCGTCCTGAGGAGTACGTAATGTCTCAATATCGGCCAGAAACGGCTTTTCCATCGGACTCATGCCCAGGTTAGCCTGGATCCGACGCGCCAATTCGATCGCCTCTTTACCCAATTGCGGCGGGCCGACACGCTCGAGGTTGGCGTAGGTCAGCTCGGCCATGGAATGGTTCGGCAGACCGGGACGTGATTTGGCTACCCAGTGGCGCTCGACCCGACAGTGCGTCAGTTTGGCCACGGATTCCGCAATGTGATCAAGGCCTCGCACCACATGTTCCGCCTGCTCAACCGACGAGACGCGGATGAAGTACTGGATCTGTGACATCTGAGCAGCTAGGTTATCGGCGGTCGCCTGACCTGCGTTGAGTATCACCTCATTCATCGACCAGTTCAGGCCACTGGCCATAACGTGCTCGCGCAGAGCCTTGGCATTGGTATACATCTGGGTGACGGCGTCGTTGGCTCCGGGCGCACGAGCGCTGGCATGGGAAGCAGCGATTGGAGAATGGCTGCCGCGCGTCATCCAGGTTTCGGGGCTCTCGCACAGGAAGGTATAGATAACCCCATATGCAGCGCCACAATGCGTGTCCCAGCGAGTCGTATTGCAGAGCGGCAGCATATAGAAGGGGTGAAAGCTGATTGCCGCATCTAGGTCATCGTAGTAGCCACGTGCCGCATGGATCGGTTTGGAGCCACGCACTTTCTCGGCCGGTTCGCCGAAGAACTTCAATGTGCCGGTAATACCCTGCTCTTTCATCAGGGCCTGCATGGCCAGAAAGCCCCCCAGCGACCCCATGCCCAAAGCAGAATGTGGATCGGTATGCCCGCCTGCCCAGGGGCTGAGGTTATCGCGGGGCCGCTTGACGACATCCGCAGCCTGGCAATTGCCGGGCACCGCATCGTATTCGGCGTAACCGCCCAGTGTTGGTCCTTCGCCATTGCTCCAGGTGGCGCAGAAGGCCGTCGGCATGCCGGCCGAGCCCTCTTCGACTTCGAAGCCATAATCGCGAAGCAAGTCGACATAAAAACGTACCGAGCGGTACTCCCGCCAAGCAGTTTCTGCATAGTGCCAGATGGTCTGATTCCATTCGGAAAGCTGGGGCATCAAGGCGTCGACGCGCTGAGTCAGAACATCACGTTGGGTCTGCGTAGTCATCAAAAGCTCCTCTGAGGAGTATTGTTGCTTTGAAAACTACTATAGAGCAAACTCAACTCATCAAAAGTCAAAAAAAATCATCTTATTGGTCAAAATGTCTCAACAAAAAACTCATCACCTCCCTTCGCTACAGGCTATGCGCGCCTTCGAAGCCTTGGCAAGACTGGGTAGCCTGACCGATGCCGCCGACTATCTTAGCCTGACCCGAAGTGCCATTAGCCACCAGCTGAGACTGCTGGAAAGCCAGTTGAATATTCAGCTGTATGAGCGCCGTGGGCGCGGCGTCATCCTGACACCGGCGGGCCAATTATATGCCGGCGAGGTCCGCGAGGTACTTCATAACCTGGAGCGGATCCATGCCAACCTGCCGGGCCAGGAATACAATGGTCACCTGCATATCTGTATGCCCCCTGGCTTTGCCGCGAGCGTAGTCAGTCGACATATCAATGACTTCTACCGTGCCTACCCCACTATCCGATTGCACTTGAGCACCAATCGCGAAGACGAAACCATCAACCAGCCCAATTTCGACTTATTCGTAGTATTCAGCGACGGCGTTTATAACGACCAGCATGTGGAACTCCTGGCGCAGCCCATGTATCACCCCGTATGTAGCCCTAGGCTGCTCAACGAGCTCAATATTACCCATCCGCGCGATTTGGATAACGCCACATTGTTACATCTGCATGATTCCCACGATTGGCAACTATGGCTGGCCGGCTGTGCTGGAAAAAACAAAATCAAGGTCGATTCAGGTCTGTACTTCTCAAATATCTTGCTCGTGTTACAGGCAGCATTGTCCGGTCAGGGGGTTGCCATTGGCGATGACGTGGTTTGCGGCGATAGTCTTCGGCAAGGGCAGTTAGTGCGTCCCTTCAGCGAGAAGATTTCCAGCGACCGTGCCTACTATCTGGTCACGCCACAGAGTCGCCTGGAAGATCCCAACGTGCAGGCCTTCAGCGACTGGATAAAGAAGTTATTGGAAGGGCTGCTAGGCACGGCGGCCGTGTCCGGCTAACGCAAGGACACGCCAAGAATGCTCACCTCTGACGCAAGAAATTAACACCTCATGACCTTTTAGGCTGGTTTATGGTGACTCTTGTACAACAATTAGAGGTGATCCCATGTTCGATCCTTGGCGCTCCAGCCACGCACCCGCCCCGACTCATGCCGACATCGTGCTAAGGGGGGGCAAGATCTACACCCTCGATCCTCTCCGGCCCTGGGCCGAGGCGCTCGCCATGGCAGGGGGCAAGCTGTGTGCCGTTGGGGACGAGAGCGACATGCATGAATGGATCGGTCCCGATACCCAGGTCATTCCCCTCAATGGCCGATTTGTCATGCCTGGCCTACACGACATGCATACCCACCCGGATCTCGGATTGGCGTCCAAATATGATGATTCCCTCAAAATTGGTCTCGAAGACCCCTCGCCTGAGCAAGTCAAGCAAGCGATCCTTGACTATGCCGCTCAGCATCCGGGGGACGGCTGGATACACGGCGCCTACTTCGTACGCTATACCTTTCGGCAAGCTGGCCTAACGCCGGGTCGAGAATGGCTGGATAGTTTTATGCCCGACCGTCCCGTGGCCATTCTGGATCGAATGTGGGGAACCATGATGGTCAATAGCAAGGCACTGGCCTTGGCTGGCATTAACCGCCACACTCCCGACCCGCGCAATGGCTACATGGAGCGGGATCCGCTGTCTGGTGAACCTAACGGCCTGATGATCGATGGTGCCTATGCCATGATTCATGCCGCTATGCCCCCCACGCCGGTCGACGTGTTGCGCAAAGCCTATCAGGAAGGGATGCATTATCAGACCAGTCGAGGTGTCACGGCGACTAAATATGTCCATGTCTGCGAGCAACGCCTAGCCGCGCTAAAGGAGCTAGACGATGCCGGCACGCTAAGCCTGCGCGTTGAAGCGGCAATCAGCTGGCAGGACGATATCTTTCCGGTTAAGCGACGCTGGGAGCTTCTGTGCGGCGAACGTCATTATTACGCAAGCAGCCGCCTGCGTGCCAATGCGGTCAAGTTCCACTTCGACGGCACCGTGGAGCCCCGATCCTCGTTCCTGCTCACTCCGTGGGAGAGTGACGATCAGTGGCGGGGGAAAATAAACCTGACGCCTGAGCATCTACGCGACATGCTGGTTGATATGGATCGGCGCGGCATCCGGGTTATAGCCCACTGTACCGGTGACGGCGCCTCCGATCTCTTCCTGGATGCTGTGGCGGAAACCCGACGTATCAACGGACCCAGTGGAATCCGGCATCAGTGTGCTCATAGCACTATCCTGCACGACGCCAATCTGGCCCGTTTCGCCGAACTCGACGTGATCGCCGAGTTCTCCCCCGCTGCCTGGTATCCGTCGCGCTTCACATCAGGAGCGCGTGCAGGGTACGGTCCGGAGAGGCTAGCGCGTGCTTATAACGCGCGCGGCGTATTGGACGCCGGTGGCGTCGCCGTATTCGGCACCGATTTCCCGGTGGCCTCGATTGATCCTTGGCTCGCCCTGGAAACGTTGGTGACTCGCCAGAACCCTTGGGAACCCGGCGAAGAACGCTTCGGCACGCCAATACGTCTGGAAGAAGCTCTGCAGATCGCCACGCTTAACGGTGCCTATGCCATGGGATTGGAGCATGAAACCGGTTCGCTGGAAGTCGGTAAATCCGCCGACCTGATCGTATTGGATCACGATCCGTTCTCACGAGAAGTACGTGGCAACCTGCATAGGACGCAGGTAGAGATGAGCTTTCTGCAAGGTCTCCCGGTCTATGACCGCGAACAGTCTTTGACGTCCTTCGGCCTGGAAGCCACCTGGCAGGGCCAGCCCCCCACACTTTCACCATGACACGAGCTCTCACGACGCTTACTTTGGAGCATGACATGACCTGTGCTGAATTATTGATTCACCTGCTGCGTGATCGCTATGGCGTTGATACGCTCTTTGGGATCCCCGGGGTTCATACCATCGAGTTATATCGGGGCCTGGAGAATAGCGGAGTGCGCCACGTCACCCCGCGTCACGAACAGGGCGCCGGCTTCATGGCCGATGGCTATGCCCGGGCTACTGGCAAGCCTGGTGTGTGCCTAATCATCACGGGACCTGGGATGACCAATATCCTTACGGCAATGGGCCAGGCACTGGCCGATTCGGTTCCTATGTTGGTCATTTCCAGTGTGAATCGACGAGACACATTAGCTCGGGGGCAGGGACGACTGCATGAGCTTGAGAGCCAGCAGGGTCTGGTGTCTGGGGTGTCACGCTTCAGCCATACTCTGCTCTCCCCCGACGCACTGCCCGAGGTCTTGGCCCGAGCCTATGCCATTTTCCAAGGGCAGCGACCGGGCCCTATACATATAGAGATCCCCATCGATCTTTTCGACGCCCCTGCGCCCCCCCCGCTTAAGTGGGATGCCCCCGAAATCTACCCTCCGGCGCCGGATCCCACCGGGATAGCCAAGGCCGCCCAATGGCTGCAAGAGGCACAACGGCCCCTGATCCTGCTCGGTGGTGGCTGCGTCAAGGCACCGGATGTGGCCAGAGAACTGGTTACCCGCCTGGATGCGCCGGCGGCAACCACTATCAATGCCAAGGGGCTGCTCGGTGATGCTCACCCGCTGGATCTAGGGGCTAACACGGGACTCCCCGCCGTACGCGAACTGGCGCGCGAAGCCGATGTCATCCTGGCTATCGGAACCGAGCTCGGCGAGACCGATTATGACGTCGTCTTCGACGATGGCTTTGCACTCAGCGGTCGGCTAATTCGCATCGACCTAGATGCGCAGCAGTTGGTGCGTAATCAGCAATTGTCGCTGGGTCTCATTAGTGATGCGTCACAGGCGCTAACGGCGTTGCTCGAGCATTTTCCTACGTCACTGGAACGCAACGGCATCGCACGAGCGATCAAGACACGCGAAGGGCTCGCACTCACTCAAGATCCCACACTGTCTCCCTTTGTGCCCTTATGTGACACCCTGCGCAAAGCACTGCCCGATGCTATTTGGGTCGGCGACTCCACTGCACCGGTTTATGCGGCCAACCATTTATTAGCATTGCCAGCCCCCCGGCATTTCTTCAACGCCTCAACGGGCTATGGCACCCTCGGGTACGGACTGCCAGCGGCTTTGGGAGCCCAGATCGGCCAACCGAGCCTGCCCGTCATTGCCTTGGTCGGGGACGGAGGCGTCATGTTCACCCTCTCGGAGCTGGCTACCGCTGTCGAATCGCGCCTGCCCGTGATCATTCTGCTTTGGCACAACCAAGGCTATGAAGAAATTCGACGCTATATGGATAACCATGGTGTTGAACGCCTGGGCGTCGACATAAAGGCACCGGATTTCGTTAAGGTTGCCGATGGCTTTGGCTGCCAGGCGACGCGTGCCGGCACGCCGATAGCGTTGGCTCAAGCGCTCAGGTCACGCCCCACCGAGGGACCCTATCTCGTTGAAATCGACTCTGACGCCTGGCTGGCGTGGTGCAGTGACAACACGCCCACCTCTGAGGAGCTGACATGACAGTACTGGATCATCAATTCATCGATAACCAATGGCTCGTCTCATCAAGCGACAGGCGACTGACCGTCATCAACCCCTTTACGGAAAGCGTGTTAGCCGAAGTTACTGCAGGCCACCCTGAGGACGTGAATATCGCTGTGGCCGCGGCACGGCGAGCCCTGACTGATTGGCAAGCACTCTCAGGCACCGAGCGCGGTAGTCACCTCGACAGGTTTGCCGAGGCGTTGTCACACCGGCGCAATGAACTGATTCGGCTCTCCTCGACAAATAATGGCAAGGTGCTGGACGAAGCCGGCATAGACCTAGACGATGCCATCGCTTGCTATCGATACTACGCGGGGCAAGCACGCGAGCTGGACAGCCGGCAGGGAACAGCAATCCCCCTCGACATGGAAGGCGCCGAAGCCCGCTGCTACCACGACCCGGTCGGTGTCGTTGGTCTAATCACCCCTTGGAATTTCCCTTTGGTGACCAGCGCATGGAAAGTCGCGCCGGCCCTGGCCGCCGGCTGTACCGTGGTGCTCAAGCCTTCAGAAGTGACTCCCTTACCGGAGCGCGCGCTCGCCGAAATCGTATTGGAGGTGGGCCTTCCCGCTGGTGTGCTCAATGTGCTTTTCGGCGACGGTCAGGGCATCGGCGCTCCACTCGCCGCTCATCCCGATATCGACAAGATCTCCTTCACCGGCAGCAACCGGGTAGGCGAAGCCGTCATGCATGCGGCTGCAGAGCGGACGGCTGGCGTATCGCTGGAGCTCGGCGGCAAATCACCGATTATCGTTATGGAAGATGCCGATACCGAACAAGCCGCTGATTGGGTCATGGCCGGCATTTACTTCAATGCCGGACAAATCTGTTCGGCAACTTCTCGCCTCTTAGTACATGAGTCGGCTGCAGAATCGCTCTACGCAGCCTTGGCCCAGCGTATCGATACATTAACGCTGGGCGACCCGCTGGCCGGGGAAGCCGACATGGGCCCCATGACCAGCGCACGCCAGCGCGAGACAGTGCAGCGTTACCTGGCACTCGCCCAAGAGGAAGGCTTGGTGGCGGTTCGCGACGCAAGTCACCGCATGCTACCCGAACAAGGTTACTTCGTGGCGCCGACCCTGTATCGGGACGTACCAACGACCAGTCGCCTATGGCGTGAGGAAATCTTCGGTCCGGTGCTGTGTGGCCGTAGCATCAGCGACGAGGCTGAGGCGATCGCCTTGGCAAATGACAGCGACTTCGGCCTGGCCGCCACCGTCATAAGCGGGGATCCGAAGCGAGCACAGCGAATCGCCCGACAACTCAGAGCCGGTAGCGTCTGGTATAACAGCGAGCAACTAGTTCTACCTCAAACGGCGTGGGGTGGTTTTAAACGCAGCGGAATTGGACGGGAATTAGGCCCTTGGGGCCTGGCGGCCTTCCTGGAGGTCAAGCATGTGGTGGGGCCGATTGGCAACTAATCCTTGATGCAGCAAGCAATAATGCCTTGTGGAAACACATGAGTATTCAATTATATAGTGCTTTCTCGCCAACCTTCTAAACAAGCCACTTATAGATCTGCGCTGCGGATAAACTCAACGCTAATGATTACCGGGCCTGTGTCGGGCCCGGTAAATTCAAATTGGAGAAGCAAACGGGTCCCACTATATGCTTCACCTCTTGTTAGCTGGCCAATCCCCAAGGGCCTAGCTTACGACCTATCCCCGGGGTAAAAGTTGCCACCCCCGAAGGCTCGATCAATGCTCAAAAGGTGCTGCTGGCTACCAACGCCTTTGCCATTAGCGGTAGCAATATCCGTAAACGGGTCGCTGCGATTCGCGACAGGATCATTGTCACTGAGCCTCTCACCGATGAGCAATTAACACGTATTGGTTGGAAGCACCGTCAAGGGATTTACGACACCCGTACGCAGTTGAACTACATGCGCTTGACTGCCGACAACCAGATCTTTTTCGGTTGTCGACTAGGGTACTTTTATGAGAATGATACCGACCCGAAAGCAGACAAAACACCAGAAAACTTTCTCCCTCTAATCGAAAACTTTTATAAAACTTTCCCAGGGCTACGTGGGATTAATTTCTCCCATGCCTGGAGCGGTCCTATCGGACTGACCATACGAATGGCGGTGCACTTCCAGCGTTACCAAAACGGCGACATGATCTACTCTGGTGGTTACTCCGGTTTCGCCGTTACCGCGACTAGGTTCGGCTCACGGGTTGGGCTGGATATATTGGATGGGGAAAACACGCCGGAGAGCAAGCTGGGCTTTGCCAGCACGCTGCCGGACTACATCCCTCCCAAGCCGTTCCGCTGGAAGGCAATCTAGTACTCACAGATGCCGGTAAGACATTCTTCGAAGATCTCTTTAGCCAGAGGTCAAGTGAGAATTAACAAGATAGTTATACTACCACAGGCTCAAACAGAGAAAACGACGCGAGGCAATGGGTAACATCATTGCCTTGAAAATGTGTACCTTTCCAGATTCTGGCTTTAGTTTCGCACCAAGCTTCTATCAACAACCCAATCGTCTCAAGAAATTTCTCCGTACGCATGCAGCTAATCAACTTCCTCTAACTGATCGTGGCAGTATTGATACCTCCTGTCGTCACTGTCTTGTCAAAGCCCGACAAAACGCCTGAAGGTCACTTTCTGCCAAGGCAACTTTCCCAAGCTTTGTGCCTACTATAAGCTCCCTCATGTACTCTTAAATGACACTGCCTCCACGAACGTAACCCAGAAAAAACCCTTCCTAATGATGATTTTAGATCATTAAACGTAATCTTAGGACATATAATATGTCCATATTTCATCAGTCTCATAACCGTCATCGGTTCAAATCCGGTCCCCGCTACCAATATTTCGAAAGGCAGATCAGTTACTTATTGATCTGCCTTTTTTGTGTTTGTTTGTTGGCTAACTTCCTGTGACGTATATGTGACACATTGGCTTTTTTCTCTTCCTCAGCAATTTTTTCCTACGACCTTCAGGCAACAAGCTGCCTCGTCTCTTTGCGCTTCTTATCTCTCCCTGTCGTCATCAAATTCGAGCAAATCCCCTACCCCGCAGTTGAATAATTTACGCTAGAAGCGTGTGCCTATGGCCTTGCCTACTTAGACCAACATGAGCCTGATATTGCGATGACCTTGCGCCATATCTGGACATGTGCTTCACCGGGTGCACGCTACGGCCAGCCAGCCGCCATGACACTCGCTCGTTATATTCGTGATGCAGACGGGCAGAGTGCAATGACAGATAACCAACAGCGTGCGTTTCGTAGCAAAAGCCAGTGGGGCTTTAGCCGGATTGGGCAAAACGTTTTCTGGCGGCCTGAGACGCCTATGTTGCAGGCACAATAGCGCTAGAGAGTAGAAGAATTAGCCTGCCGCCGACGCTAACGCGTGGCGGCTTTTTTTATGCCTTACTTCGTCTGTCTTACAAACCCTAGGCAGGTCTACTGCTCAAGCGGTAGTTCTCTTTTGACGGGATTTCTTCACTGGCTTCATCGCCGCCCGCTCCGCTTTGATCCGATCCAGCAACGCCTCCGCACTGTTCTCCCCAGTGATCAGTTCGGGATTGTCCTTGCGCCATTGCTCGGTGAGCTCGCCCCGGAAGGCTTTGGCCAGGATGGACTGGGTGAGGTTGTTGACGCGGGCCAGGGCGTTGTTGACTTGTTGTTCGATGCGGTCGGCGTGGGCGAAGAGTTGGTCTACTCGGCGGACGATTTCGGTTTGTTCTTCGATGCTTGGAATTTCTACCGGGTAGGCCAAAATCTGTTTTCCGCTAATGTGCGGAATATCGCTGCCGGTTTGGTTGGGCTGTATGTAATTGCTGAACGAAATGTCTTGAAGCAAGACATATAGATAGTCAGGTAGCAGGTCGTTGAAGTCTTTAAATCGCGCTACTCGCTGGACTAAGACACATGGCAAATCTGACGGCTTGGCCCTCGCAATTTTCAATCCCGAGGAAATGATTGGTCGATCCATCGCCAAGACTATATCGCCGGAATTTATGAATAGGTGGCGAAACTCCGAGAGCTTGGCTTCAGGAAAGTACTTGGTTTCACTCCATCTTAGTGCTCCAGGCTCAATGTTTTGGCCCCTCAGTAATGAAATACCTCGATCGGTAAACTCCTTGCTTTTGAATGCATGTCCGATATCGATAGAGACGAATTTACTGAGCGCGTCTGATTCGACTTCGAATTCGGCTCCATTTCGCCACTCCTCCGTCAACCGCCCACTCACCGCCGCAGCCAGCACGGACTGGCGGAAGCGTTTGAGGATTTGCGGGACGCGTTCGAGGCGGGCTTTGGTGTTTTCCACCTGGGCCAGCAGGGTGTCGAGTTTGTCGGCGATGACTTTTTGTTCGGCGAGGGGTGGCAGCAAGAAATCGAATGTTTCAAGGTCGCCCTTATTGAAACCATTCTGTGCTGAGCGCGAGAGCAAACGCAGCTCTCCCTGGAAATGCTCAGAACCCAAATAGCCGTGCAGAAAACCACGATCCACAGAAGGAGGCATAATTACTTTTGCTAAGGCTACGTTGTAGGCTCCTTCCATGCCGGTGCAAATGCGTCCAAGTGATGCACCATAACGGCCAATCAATAGATCATCTTTATTACACTTCTTCAGTTTGGATGTGTCTGGGATAAAAGTCGGTACGGGCTTTTTCCCAAAGTCTCGAATCTGTAAGAGCCGTATATAACCCTCTCTGGGTTCACCAATAAACTGTGACTTTGGCGGTTGAGTTCCACCTTGAACGTCCAGGATTTCAGTGAATTTAAGAAATAACCATTCGGTGGGTATTTTGCGATCGGTCATTACTTAACCCCACCCATCACTTCCCCCAAAAGCACCCTCGCCCCATCAGCCTCCTCCTCAGCCCCCAATTCCCGCATCAACGCATCCAGCTCGCCCAGCGCCTGCACCAGCTCCCCCATCGCCTCACCCGCCAACACACTCGGCTCCGGCAAATTTGCGGCATCCACACTGTCGCTGTCTTTCAGCCACGAAATATCCAGCGAGTCGCCCTTGTGTTCGGCAATCCACTGGCGGCTGAAGCTGCGCCAGCGGCTGTGGGCCAGGCGTGGGTCGATGCCTTCGTTTTCGTCGCTGTGTTCGGGCAGTTCGATGTCTTCGGAGTGGAAGCTGTATTCGCCCTCTTTGCGCTCGCTGTCGCCGTTGGGGCTTTCCCCATACACGTCTTCAAACGGCTTCAGGTGCTGGTCACCAAAGGGGGTGCGCTTGCCGAAGCTGGGCATGTTGGTCCGCAAGTCGTAGACCCAGACGTTTTCGGTGCAGTTCTCTTCCTGGAACTTGTCCGTGGCGCTGCCCTTGGTGAAGAACAGCACGTTGGTTTTCACCCCCTGGGCGTAGAAGATGCCGGTGGGCAGGCGCAGGATGGTGTGCAGGTTGCATTTGTTCATTAAATCCCGGCGCACGTCGGTCCCCACGCCGGCTTCGAACAAAACGTTATCCGGCAGTACCACGGCGGCGCGGCCACCGGGTTTGAGGTTACGGTAGATGTGCTGCAAAAAGGCCAGTTGTTTGTTGCTGGTTTTGTAGGTCAAGTCGTCCCGGGTGATGCTGGCGTCGCCGCCCTTGCTGGTGCCAAAGGGCGGGTTGGCGAGGATCACGTCGGCCTTTTCCAGCCCGGCGCCGGTCTGCCCGAGGGCATTGCCCAGATGCACCACGCCTTCGGCATCGCCTTCCATGCCGTGCAGCAGGCAGTTCATCAGGGCCAGGCGGCGGGTGCCGGGCACCAGTTCGATGCCCACGTAGGCCCGGGTGGTCTGGAAGGTTTTGTCCTGCTCGTTCAGTTCGTACAGGTCGTCAGTCTGGCTTTTGATGTATTCGTGGGCCGCAATCAAAAAGCCTGCGGTGCCGGCGGCCGGGTCCTGTATGCGTTCGCCGGGTTGCGGCTTCAGGCAGCGCACCATGGTGTTGATCAGGGCGCGGGGGGTGAAGTACTGGCCGGCACCGGATTTGGTTTCGTTGGCGTTCTTTTCCAGCAGGCCTTCGTACAGGTCACCCAGGCCGTCTTTCTGGGCGCTGAACCAGTCGATCTGGTCCAGGGTCTTGATCATCTGCTCCAGGTGGCGGGGTTCGCGCAGGCGGGTCTGGGCATCGGCGTAGATGGCGCTGATCAGCGGGTCATCGTGTACCAGCGTGCCGTCGCCGTCTTTGCCCGTGGACAGGCTGAGCAGGATGCGTTTGTAGTCGTTCAGCAGGTTGATGCCGGATTTGCCGTTCAGGTCGGTCCAGCGGCAGCCTTCCGGCAGTGGGTGTCTCACCAGGGTGCCAAAATCCTTGTTCTCATGGACCATTTTGATAAACAGCAGCAGCACCAGTTCGGTGACGTAGTCCGAGTAGTTGATGCCGTCGTCCCGCAGAACGTCGCAGAGATTCCAGAGTTTTTGGACGATGTCGTTGTTGGTCATGGGTAATCCTTGGAAGGGCGCTCCGGCTTCTTCCGCGCCTTATGTATAAATAATCCGGAAATCTGTGCATGTGGCGGTCGACATGATAAGAAAAGCCGGTTTTCTATGCATGTCATTCAGATGGTTTTCAGGCACTTTGCTGCGGCCACATCGCCTCATTCAATTCCTCCAGCACCGTATCCAGCTGCGCTCCCAGTACCTTGTCCATTTGCCTTGCGCCGCCGTCATCGGCAAAGCGATGGTTCACAAACTCCCGGTCGATGATGACTTCATGCACCAACTGCTTGGCCAGGCGTTCCAGCCATTTGCGCTGGTTCGGAGTCCAGTTGTGCTGGGTGAGGATGCGGTCCATGGCCTCGGCCACGCGCTGTTCGAAGGGAATCAGTGGCTCGCCCAAAGCCGCGCGGCGGATGTAGCCGATGATGCTGGCGGCGATGTCTTTGTTGGTCTGGTTGCGCACGGCGCTTTGCAGGCGGGCTTCGGAGTAGCCGTGGTTGTCCAGCAGCAGTTTTACTTCCCGTAGCTGTTCCCGGGTGAGGTCCCGGGGTTTGTTGACCACGACTGCGAGCGCGGCGGACTGGTTGAGTTGCTGTTTGATGAACTCGTTGAAGCTGTCCAGGTAGTCTTCCGGCTTGTCGTGTACACCGTAGCTCTGGATACGTTCACGGATTTCGTCTTCGTGGTCGGAAATCAGCGGCATATATTCGCTGCCGACCAAGGATTTCACCTCTGCTAACTGGCTCAGCAGGCCGCTGTGCTGTTTGATAAACGCGGACGCTTGGCGCGGGCCGAGCTGGTGCAGATGCTGGTGCAGGGATTTGGGTTCCACGCCCCAGCTCTGGTGCAATTCGTCCAGTTTCTGTTTCAGTTCCGGGCGGCTTTCGGCTTTGTTGTCGGCCTTGCGCAGCACCCGCATGAGTCTCTGGCTGAGCTGGCTGAGCACCACGTCGGCCTGGCTTTCGTCGGGAACTTCGCCGGGGCTGTTGAGGGCTTTTTCCAGTTGCTCGTCGTCGGTGAGTTCGTCCACCAGTTGCTCCAGGGTGATGTTGGGGTCTTTCACCAGGGGCTTCATGGTGTTTACATCCTGCAGGGCCGCGTAGATGTCTACCGGATCGTAGATGCGGAATACTGTCTTACCGATCTCGTCGCAGCGGCGGGTGGCGCGGCCGATCATCTGTTCGTACAGGATGCGTGAGCGTATCCGGCGCATGAACACCAGGTTGCAGATGCGCGGCACGTCGATGCCGGTGGTCAGCAGGTCCACAGTAATGGCAATGTTGGGGTAGCGCTCGTTCTTGTAGCGGCGGATGAGCTGGTCCACCTTGTCGCTCTGGCCGGTGATTTTGGCCACGGCGGCTTCGTTGTACTGGCCGTTGTAGAGAGCTTTGAAGGCTTCATCCAGCAAGCGTTTGACCATATCCGCGTGCAAGTCGGTGGCACAGAAGATCATGGTTTTTTCGTCGCCGAACGGGTCCAGCTCCTGCACCAGTTGTTCGCAGATGACCCGGTTGAAATTCTCGTTGATCACCCGGCGGTTGAAGGCATCCACCTCGAAGTTGAGTTCGTCTTCCAGCTCGGTGGTGTTCACTTCTCCGGTCTGGCGGTTGATGACTTCGACCGGCTTGCCCTTCTCGAAGGTAATGCCGTTCTGGGTAAGGAGGGTTTCATAACGGATGGGCGGTTCGTGGTCGATCAGCCAGTCGTCTGCTACCGCTTCCCGGTAGGAGTAGGTGTACACCGGTTTGCCGAAAATCTCGCTGGTGTGCTTGGCCGGGGTGGCGGTCAGGCCGATTTTCACCGCATCGAAGTAATCCAGTACCCGGCGGTAGCTGGACAGGTACTGGCTGGTGTCCCGAAGGGCCAGTTCGCCCTCTGTCATTTCCTGGTCCAGGGTGTAGCCCCGGTGGGCTTCGTCGATGATGATGCAGTCGAACTGGTCGATGGGCGGCGGGTTGTCGCTCATGAAGATGCGTTTGACCATGGCCTGCACGGTGGCCACCTGGATGCGGGTTTCGGCTTCCGCCGCCATGTCGCCCAGCTCGGCGACGTTATAGATCTTGCTGAGGGTGTGGTTCTGTTCCAGCGGTGCTTCGTTGAAGGCGTCGATGGCTTGCTGGCCCAGGGCGGTGCGGTCCACCAGGAACAGGATGCGGTGAAAGCGTTCGGCTTTCAGGAAACGGTACATCAACCCGATGATGGTGCGGGTTTTACCGGTGCCGGTGGCCATGGCCAGCAGGGCGGTGCGAACGCCTCGGGCCAGAGCGTGTTCGGTGGCGACAATGGCCTTCTGCTGGTAATCCCGCAGTTTCAGGTAGCCGAAAGGCTCTTCCTTTAGCAGCTTCTCGGCGTTTTCTTTGTCCCGTTCCAGCAAATCCAGCAGCCCGCCCGGCGTGTGGAACTGCGGCAGTGCGCGGCGCAGGTTGCTGGGTTCGCGCACATCCCGGAACCAGGTGCCGGACTGTTCTGCCAGTTGTGGCACATAGGGCCGGCCGTTGCAGGAATACACGAAGGGCACGTGGTAATGGCCGCTTTCGTCTGCGGGCCATGCGATGGTGCGGCCCATCAACTCCCAGGCGCCGACTAACGG
Source organism: Vreelandella lionensis (assembly GCF_044543515.1). NCBI lineage: Bacteria > Pseudomonadati > Pseudomonadota > Gammaproteobacteria > Oceanospirillales > Halomonadaceae > Vreelandella > Vreelandella lionensis. The sequence goes on from NZ_JBITWC010000010.1 coordinate 125,913, forward strand.
AGCTTCCACTTTGAAGCCCTTGCTGTAGCGCTCGGCCTGGCGAATTTTACCGGCCACGTTGGTGTTTTCTTTTTTGGCTTCCACCACGGCGATGGGCGTTAGCCCTACGAATAGCACGTAATCTGCCCGACCCTTCTCGCCGTTATGGTTGGTAGGCCATTCGGCAATCGCGCGATAGGTGCCTTTCTCCGGGCGGGCGCCTTTCTGGAAGGTGATATCCTGGCTGTCGGCTTCCCAGCCCGCTTCCTGCAGTTGCTGGTCAATGAGGATGCGGGTGAGTTCTTCGCTCAGTACCAGGGTGTCGGTGGCAGCTTTGGTTTTCTTGGCCACCTGTTGGCGCTGCTGGTTAACCGTCTGCTCGCCCTGCTCCGTGAGCTGTTGTTGCAGTGCTTTGATCTTTTGCTCGTAGGCCTGTTGCTGTTGGCTCAGGGCCTGTTCGTGCTGGCGGGCCTGCTCGGCCAGGGCGCGGGATTCTTCATCCATGGCCACGGCCAGGGCTTCGTATTCGGCTTTTTCCTGCTCGATCAGCTGGCTGAGCTGCTGGCTGCTGTCCAGCGCCATGTTGGCGTGTTGCAGGTCGTGCCGGAGCTTTTCGATGTCGCCCTGAAGCTGGCGCAACTGGGCGCTGGGGTCGGCGGGGGGTATGAAAGGGCCGGGCTTGAAGCTGGCACCGGCTTTACCGAAGGAGCGGTGAAACCAGATGGCCAGAGCCCGCGCCACTTTCAGGCCATCCATCGCTTCTTTGTGCTGGGTGCGGAACTGGTGGGTGGCCTTGTTGCCTTCAATGCGCAGGATGTGGAACAGCTCTTTGATCTGCGGTTCCAGCCGTAATTCGCGGTTCAGGCGGTACAGCAGTTCGGACTGGCTGGTTTGTTCGTCAAACTCGATACCGGAGAGCGCGGCCAGGTGTTGGGCCAGGGCTTCACCGAGCTGGCGGAGTTTGATCAGAGTGGTGTTGGGGTCACTGGAGAAAGCCCCCTCAGCAGCGGATGCCAACTGAACAAAAAGCGCGTCATGCTCGGCTAGGAAACTAAAATTTGTTGAGATTTGGTCGCTGACTCGCACAAACGGCTCCATGTCATCTGCATTTAGCACTTGCTAAGAAAGATTCATCTTTCAGCATTATGCTACTAATCAATGGACTTTATCAGGGTGGTGCGAAATGACCACCCATAACGCAGCTAAATATACAGAATACTTAATTCATCAGCAGTGCTGCAGGAGCAAGCCAATCCATGACCGATGTAGTGGCCAAAGCTTTGCAGCAAACCCGCCTCATTCACGAGGGGGCCGATTTCTTCACTGGTCAACGGGTAGAAACCGCTTTGCACGCGCTTGCGATTGGTAGCATGGGCACGATGATGCTGGCAATGATGTCACGGGTATCGCTAGGCCACACAGGTCGCGCCATTCGCACACTGCCAGGGATTGGGGTCGCGTTAGGGGTACTTCTTATCGCTGCGCTGCTACGCTCGGTATGGCTCGTGCTCTTTCCTCAATCTAGCCACTGGGTTTACAGCGTTGTCATTATTGCCTGGTGCTTAAGCTATCTAGTGTTTGTATTGCACTACGCTGTGCCACTGTTGAGCGCGCGTGTTGATGGCGAGGACGGCTAACCATCGCCAATTATTGGCGCGGCATACAGCAAGGGAGGATGAGGGTGATTGAACACTACTTAATACTGAAACATCTGCATATCACAGCGGCTTATGCCGCCTGACATTTTTTGTTCTACGGGCATTCTGGTCGGTTCGGGGAGTAGCTTTACTGCAAGCGCGCTGGGTTAAAATCGTACCCCATCTGATGGATACCCTACTGCTCACACTCGGGGTAACACTGGCCGTTATACTCAACTTCTGGCCACTACCGCTCTGGCTGAGCGCCAAAATCACCGCGCTTGTGATTTATATTTTGCTCGGCACTGTCGCTATCAAACGTGGTAAAACACCTAAAATTCGTGCTACTGCCGCTGTCGCCGCGGTTTTAGTGTTCGCTTATATAATCGGCGCTGCGGTAGAGCGCTCTGCCCTCTCCTGGCTTGGCTAAGGCATCAACGCTCGTGTCTAGAGGTGGGTAGCATATGAGCCCAGCAAGGCGGAGAAGAAGGTTCACTGTCGCTAGCGTCCTCTTCTGCAAGCGCGGCCAGCGTCGCTTCCTTTAGCACTGGAAGGTGCGACTTCTCTATGTGGCGACTTGCGGTGAGCAGCGTCAAACGCCCCTGCCGCGCATACGTCATTAGCGGTAGCAAATTATCTAGTGCTCTTTCCAGCTCATGACGGTAGCGTGAGTTAAACACTGCTTGGCTAATCTGTTGCTGATGGTAGTGACGGCGTAATTCGGTTGATGGCGCCACCTCCCTGCACCACTCATCCAGTGCCAGGGAGCTGTGCGATTTCCCGCGTGGCCACAACCGGTCGACTAATATTCGAGCTCCATCCTGCTCGTCGATAGGGGCGTATACGCGCTTTAGTTCAATGTGATAAATCATCGCTCTGTCACCCTATCCGCTGACAATGCCCTATTTGCTGCTACTCTAGAGATACTATCTCATGTGATGCAAAAAACGGTTTAGCCGATGTTCACTGGAGGGGTTAACGATGAAAGTAATGGCCTACATGAAGATGCCTTTCAGCTATCGTGAAGGGTGGCGAGAACTTCAGGCAAAGTCTCCCTCAATTCCACTGCTGGCATGGTGTGTGGTGTTACCCATGTCGCTGCTTCCCCCCGTTATGCTCTACTTTGCTGGCACGCATTATGGCGATGCTTTCATGACAGGCTTTGCTGACCGCGAGTGGCGGTTCATCACCACTATTCTCTTTTTAGCTGAACTACTGACCTTTTTCATCATGGGCTGGGTAATCCACGCCGTCGTCAATGGCACGGAGCAGCTCTCCATCAATTATCAAGATGCCTACCTGCTGGCGGCTTTGGCTCCTTTGCCTCTCTGGGCATCTTCATTGGCGCTGGGGGTGCCCAGTCTGCTCTTTAATACGCTAGTGGCGCTCTTTGCACTAGGCATCTCTTGCAGTTTGATTTACCACGGCTTACAAGCGCTCTGCACAAGAAAAGAGCATGACGTCGTCACTATCTCCGCTACCTACACCATTATGTCGGCTGGCATTTTAGGGTGGGGAGTGCTGTTAGCCGTTATTTAGGCTTATTGAGCGGGGATAGGTTTACAGTGATAGTGCATATCGACTAGGGAGCTCAGCTTGTTTGAGCCCCCTCCTACTTGCTCTATCGCCACTGCTCAGCAGCACCCTGCGAGTTACGCCGCATTTAACGCTTCGGCTGGGCCAAAGTGCTCAAAGTGTCGCTTCGAAGCTGGTACACCCAAGCGCTCCAGCTCTTGATTAATGAGCACCATAAAACCGTGTGGCCCTACGAAATAGCAACGAGCCTGGGCCGGCAAATAGTCCGATAGTAGACTCCGGTTAATGCGTCCTTGATGATTCCCGCCCGCCTCATTTTCGTAGATGGTGACAGTATTCAACTGGGCGGGGTATGCATTGCGTAACTCCGCCAAATCATCGGCAAAGGCGTGGTGCTCGGCATCTAGTGCAGCATGCAGGTAGGTAACGCTGCGCCCCTGTTCAAGCGCCTGCTTGGCAATTGGCAGCAAGGGTGTTTGACCGACGCCCCCGCTAATCAGCATCAACGGCTCTTTATTACCTGCCAAGATCAACTCACCCGCAGGCGGCAGCAGTTCGATGGTGTCGCCTACGTTAAGCTGATCATGAAAATAGCGGCTTGCTACACCGTGAGCTTCCCGTTTGATAGAGAGCCGATAGGAGTGCCCGTTGGGTACATCCGAAAGGCTATAGTGACGGTAAACCGGTTGGCCACCGATGGTAAGTTTGACACCGATATATTGCCCTGGGAGGTGGGCGGCAACTTGGCCACCATCTTCAGGTTCGAGAATGAACGAGCGAATCACGCGGCTTTCCTGGTGGGTTTTCGCAATACGAAAACGTCGAGCACCACGCCAACCGCCTGGCTCCTGCTCAAAAGCTTGGTAGCGCTGCTTTTCCAGGCTTATTAGCAGGTCAGCCAGCTCCTGATAGAGCGCACTCCAGGCATCGGCGACTTCCGGTGTTACTGCATCACCTAGTACTTCACCAATCGCCGCCATCAAACACTCACCCACAATGGGGTATTGATCCGGCTGAATGTCCAGGGCGACGTGCTTATTTACCACGATTTCTAACGTCTCTCTGGCTTTTTGAGGGGACTGGCGTAGCTGCACATAGGCAAGAATCATCCCTGCCAGTGCGCGGGGTTGCCCGCCATTTTGCTGATGCGCTTGATTAAATAGGGGCTTTACCTGGGGGTAGCGCTCAAACATAAGCGGGTAAAAGCGTTGAGTAATCACGTCTAGATGTTCTGCCACCACAGGTGCAGTGGCTTGAACAATCTCTTCTTGCATTGGTGTCAACATAAGCGCCTCATAAGATATATTTTAAATACATCTTTAAAATATCAAGCTTTCCCCTTGGCGTAAACAGAAGTCGAATATCATTTCCGCAGGCCTGCGCAGACCGTACAATAGAGTTTTACTTGAACTGATGGCCCTCTATGCACTTGACTCGCTATACCGATTACGCCATTCGCGTACTTCTCTACCTCGCGGTTAAGGGCGAAGAGCGCACCACGATCAATGAGATAGCACAGACGTTCTCCATCTCACGTAATCACTTGATGAAGATCGTTCAAGAGCTTAATCAGAAGGGGTATCTCACCGCCATACGCGGCAAAAGTGGTGGGTTATTGCTTGGCCGCTCACCAGAAACGATTTCACTGGGGGCTTTGGTCCGAGATACAGAACATGAGATGGCGCTGGTTGAGTGTTTTCGTGAAGATAATACATGTGTCATCACTCCCTCTTGCCGATTGCAGCCGATTCTGGCGGAAGCGCTCTCTGCATTTTTAAACGTGTTGGATCAATATACGCTTGCCGACTTGTTAGCAGATCGTACTTCACAGCTCTCAACGCTGATGCGTATTCCCACCCTCACCGTTCCCAACTAGCCGCTCAGTACTCGAAACACATATTTTCCGCTATGCTTATCCTGACCCGTTTAGCCAGGACGATAAGCATGGCCTTCCGCTTTGTGCCGCCCCTATCCGATGCTGACCATCAGGCATTAATGGCAACCTACACCTATGGAGAGAAACCGGCCCTGCGTCGTCGGGCTCATGCCATCGTACTGAGCCATCAAGGCCATACCATTGACCAGATCTGCAAGATTCTGACCGTCACCCGGGAAACGGTTTCGCTCTGGTTCGATGCCTGGGAGGCACAGGGCCTCGAAGGGCTCCGGGACAAGCCACGCACCGGTCGGCCCGCTATCTACAGTGATTCGGAGCGGGTACGGTTACTTGAACTCGTCCCAGAGGAACCTCATCAGTTGAAGGCCGTCCAGGCAAGGTTCCAACTGGAAACCGGTAAATGCGCCTGTACCATGACCCTCAAGCGTGCATTAAAAAAATCTGGGCTATAGCTTTAAGCGTACCCGGCGCTCCCTGAAAGGACGGCGCGACGAAACTGAGTTCCGCCATACTCAAGGCCTGCTGGCTGAGCTTCAGCGTTGGGAAGATCGGGGCGAGACGGAGCTGTACTATTTCGATGAATCAGGCTTTGCCCAGTCCTCAGCCTTACCTTACGCCTGGAGCCCTATCGGCCACCCTCGGGAAGTGCCGGCCTACTCGCATAGTCAGCGCCTGAACGTACTGGGCTTCCTGAGCCGTCAGGGCAAGCTGATCTACCACTCGACGATAGCAACCATCACCACCGAGGTGGTCATCGACGCCTTCGACCGCCTGGTTGCCCAGAAGCCGCCGGACGCCTTTGCCATCGTGGTGCTGGACAATGCCAGTGTCCATCGCTCGGCTCATTTCCAGCGCAAGCGACTAGATTGGCTGAATCAGCGTGTGCATGTCGTCTATCTCTCGCCGTATTCGCCAGAACTGAACCTGATCGAGATTCTTTGGCGCAAGGTCAAGTATGAGTGGCTGCCGTTGACGGCTTACGAAAGCTTCTCGTCCTTGAAAGACCATGTCCATAAGGTACTGTCAGGTTACGGCAGCGAATACCGGATTACTTTTTTATAGTTACTTAGTCCTAGGGCGTGATAAATGACCTGTAGCACATCGAGCAAACCGTCATCATGCGCCCAGGCGACTAGCTTACGATACCGCTTCCCGAGACTTAAGGTCACTGCTTCCAGTTGCTGGCTGTGACAATCTCCAATGTCTTCCCGTGTCATTAATAACCCTTACGTCCAGAAGCGGCATTTGCCGAAAACCGCTCTATCATAAGGTTTAAAGCCATTTTTAACCATTTAAGGACAAAATAAATGTCCTTAAATCATCAGTCTCATAACCGTCCCCGCTACCAAACATAGAAAAAGCCGATTCTTTAGGGAATCGGCTTTTTTGTGCGTGTACGGTAAGCAATGCTTGGGGAAGCAGCTCGTCGGGTTCAGCGCTTTATTTCCCTTCACTTCCTTGAATCCCTGGGCGGCTGCCTGCATATCATGGAGTAACCTTTTTCATGCGATGCAGAGTTTACCCATGTCGATTATTGATCCCCGTACCGGCAACCCGATGACTGCCGACCCTGCTGCGAGCAGTAACGCGCCCACCAGTGGCGAGCGACCTAGCGTGACTCGTGAAGAGGTCGTTATTGAGCTCAACGCAGGCAACATTCAGCAAGTACTGGAAGCCTCTATGCAGGTGCCAGTGCTGATGGACTGCTGGGCTCCTTGGTGCGAGCCGTGCAAGAACCTGATGCCGGTGCTTGAGAAACTGGCGGTGGAGTACGCTGGAGCCTTCTTGCTGGCAACGCTGGATGTGGAAGCCAACCCAGAGATCGCCGGGCAGTTGGGCGTGCGCTCCGTGCCTGACGTGAAGCTCATTAGCCAAGGCGGCTTAGTAGACAGCTTCCAAGGGGCACTGCCTGAAAAAGAAGTGCGCGAGTGGTTGAACCGCTACTTCCCTGCCCCCAGCGACGCGCCGCCCAGCCCCGAAGAGCAGGCGGAAGAAGCCTTGAGCGCTGGCGATGCCGCAGCCGCGCGGGAGATTTACCAAACGCTGATTGGCCAATACCCGGAACATTACGCCTACCAAATTGGCCTTGCCAAAGCGCTGGTGGCGGAAGGGCGTGGTGAAGAAGCCCGTAGCGTGCTGGATAACCTGCCGCCAGAGGAGCGCGATGCAGCACCCGCCCGTGGCGTTCGCGCCAGCATCGAGTTCAGCGAACAGGCACTCTCAACAGAAGAGATCGCCGCGCTGGGTGATCGCACTGACAGCGAAGCTCAGTACCAGCGGGCGCTACGCCAAGTGGCCGACGGCCAGTACGACGCAGGCCTGGAAGCCTTGCTGGCGCTGATGAAGCAGGACCGCGCCTATAACGACGACGCGGCCCGCAAAACGCTGCTACAGGTATTCGATGCGCTAGGGGCAGACCATCCACTAACCGTCACCTATCGTCGAAAGCTGTTTGCCCTGCTCTACTAGTACCACCGCCTACCTTACGCTTTTAACAGCGTATCCATCCGCGATAACGCCGCTTCCAACTGGGAAGCGGTGGTTCCAAAATTCAAGCGCACAAATCCCGGGCAGCCAAATGCCGCTCCGTCGGATAGCGCCACCCCTGCCTGCTCTAAAAGCGTCTTTGCCGGCGACTCTCCCAGCCCTGCTTCACGCATATCCAGCCACGCTAAATAGGTCGACTCTGGCGCGCTAAGCGACACGCCGGGCCACATCGCCACACGCGCTTCCAATAACTTCCGATGGCCACGCAGTACTTCTAAGAGCGCCTGACGCCAGGGCTCACCGTCACGATAGGCCGCCTCAGCAGCGACTAACCCCAGCACGTTACCATCGGGCAGAAACCCTTTGGTGGCAGCGGCAAAGCGTTGGCGCAGTGTGGCATCGGGAATCACCGCACAGGCGCTGGTGAGCCCGGCTAAGTTGAAGGTTTTTGACGGTGCCCACAGAGTGATCGTGCGTTTGGCCAGCTCAGGGAACAGCGCCACCAGGGGGCGATGACGTGCCCCTTCATCCAGCAGCAAATCGCAGTGCAGCTCATCGGAGACTACCCATAAATCGTGGCGCTCGACCAAGGCGGCTAACTGCTCAAGCTCGCTCAGCGTCCACACGCGCCCGGTCGGGTTATGAGGGTGGCACCAGAGCAGTAGCCGGGTTTGCGGGGTAATGGCCGCCTCCAGCGCCTCGATATCCAGCCGCCAAGGCTCGCCAGGGGCGGCTGGCTCCGCTAACATCGCCTGTTGCGCTAGCCGCCCAGTGCGTTCAGCCACGGCCAGGAAGGGCGGGTAAATAGGCGCAATGGTCAGCACGCCCTCCCCTGGCTGGGTCAATGCCATGGCAGCAAAGTGCAGCGCGGGCACTACACCGGGTAGCCACTGCTGCCATTCGGGCTCAATGGTCCACGCATAGTGGTGAGCGCTCCACTGGCAAAGGGCCGCTGTGAGCGTGGCGGGCACTTCGCCATAGCCGTAAACGCCGTGGGCCACCCGCCGTTGGAGCGCGTCGATTACCGCAGGCGGCGAATGAAAGTCCATATCGGCGACCCATAACGGCAGCACATCCTGCGCATAGCGGTGCCATTTCTGCGAGGCGTAATTTCCTTCGGGAGCACGTCGTTCGACGGGCGTGGCAAAATCGAACGCCATAACAAATCTCACTTATTTCCACGGGAGTAAATACTGAGCATGCCGCAAGATGACTTTTATACCAAGATGCGCGCTGGCCTATCGGCGCTGTTGCGGCAGTGGCGCTCGCTGGGTCAGGCAGATGCCGACCAGCTGGCACTCATCCTGGCAGAAACCGCTAGGGTCGCTAAACTAGGCACCCCCGATGCTACGCCAAGTGGCGCCACGCTGGAGCAGTGGAGCCAAGACCAGCAGGGCGAGATGCCGCTGTGGGCGCCACGCACGGCAGTGTTTCTGCTCAACCAGATGCCCGCCCGGCCTACCCCACAAAGCGATGAAGAAGCCTGCGCCTGGGCGTACTGCTGGCTGCGTAACCGCTCGTTTGATTCGCTGGACGCAGCCCGCACCGCCCTGCCTGCCCACTTAGCCGGACCGCTGGACGAGGCCCTGGCAGCTGCCTGGAGCGACCAACAGGGGCTGAGGCTGGTATAGCTTAGCGCCGTTTGCGCCCCGGTGATTTCGGCTTGAAGCCCGCAGGCTTGGTGGCAAGCCAATCGACAAAAGCGCGAATATCGGCATCGTTCATCAACGCTTCCAAACTAGCCAAGCGGTCGGCCAGCTCGCGCTCGCTGTAGAGACGGTGAATGTGCTTATGGCAGGGATGACACAGCCACACAATGGCCGTTAGCCGCTCTTCACGGCTATGGCGCTTTTGATAACGCGGCTTGTTATGCAGCGTCCTTGGAATGAGATGGTGCTTGGTGAGCGGCGATGCACGCTGGCACAGTTCGCAGCCACTGGGTTTAGGCGGCGGAGAGAGCACGTGGGTACCGGAATCCGGTGAAAGGGGCACGGTAAACAGCCTCACACGCTAGCAGCGTCTTAACGATTAATAACACCTAATGTGCTAAAAATCAGCAACATAATAATAGTAACCACATAATAAACGTAAGGAAAACGCCGCATGGTAGAAGTACCACTCACTTGGCAGTTAGCAAAGCTGGGGCTCTCCGTCAGCATGGTTTTGGGCTTAAGCGCTATCGCTGTCCGTGCTAGCCCGCGTATTGCAGGACTACTCTCAGGTTATCCTTTAGGCACCGCACTAGCGCTGTTTTTTATCGGTTTAGAGATCTCGCCCGCCTTCGCTACCCAGAGTGCCGTGCATACGCTGGCCGGGTTTACCGCGACAATGGCATTGGGGGCAGGTTATGTGGTCACAGGCCGCCAGCCTGGCATCAAGGGCGTTATTAGCGGTGTGCTGGGAGGCTTTGCCGCGTGGCTGGTCATGAGCACCCTGCTCGCGCAGTTCAGCTTTACCCGCTTCAGCGGCACGCTGGTGACGCTTTGTGCCATTGGCGTCTTCAGTTGGCTGTTCCGCTCCATTCCCGATGTGAAGAGTACCGCGAGCAGCGCCTTTTCTTGGCCCGCGCTAGCGGCACGCGCGGGGCTTGCCACTGTTATTATTTTTGCTATCACCCGTATCGCCCACTGGCTCCCCCCAGAGTGGGCAGGCACGCTGGCTGCATTTCCCGTCACCATGCTGCCATTTTTGCTGATCCTGCACGTGGGGCATGGGTATGCCCCCGTCGCCACAGTCATTAAGCATTATCCCATGGGCCTTGGCTCGCTGCTGAGCTATACCCTATGCGTTTCGTACACTTACAGTACGCTGGGGCTTTTCTGGGGAACGTTGGCAGGATTTCTCGCCGCGACCCTATGGCTGCTTGGCTGGATGCAGTTCACTGCTTGGCAACAACGCCGTAACGCTTGACCAAGCGCTCGCTTGGGTTAATTCTGGGAGGGTTCGTACCTCCCTCGTTCCCTCTAATAATAAGGATAGCGCTATGTTCACTCGCACCATTGAGCCCGCTTTTTACGATACGGATGCCCTCGGCCATATTAATAACACGCGCCTCCCCGCTTGGTTTGAGCTGGCACGCAACGACCTGTTCAAACTGTTTACACCCGACCTGAACCCTAAACAGTGGCGATTAATCATGGCGCGCATGGAAGTGGATTACCGCGCTGAACTGTTTTACGGCCATGACATCGAAATCCGTACCTATTTAACCCGTTTGGGCAACAGCTCGTTTACCGTCACCCAGGAAGCGCGGCAGCATGGTACGCTAACCAACTTAGGGCATACGGTAATGGTGCAGTACGACCATCAGGAGAAGCGCGCCGTTCCTATTGAGGGTGAGCTGCGCGAGGCGTTGACAGCACATTTGGATACCGCGCCCGCCTCCGCTTAATTCCCCCTGCCATGTATGGTGGGGCCTTCCAGGAGGAACCATGGCTATTCGCTATAATCTCTGGATTGACCCTGACAACACGGCGCAGCACCGCGCCGTGGAAGCCGACCTTGAACGCTACTTCATGGAGCGCTTCGCTGATTACCCGCATATCCGCTTGTTCGGCGCAGACCCCTACGATTATGATGCCCCATTCAATCGACTTTACGACGTGCTAATGGCCCGCGCAGCTGAGTATTGCGAGGAGAAATGGCGCTATGTCGCTTCTCCAGAGCAGCTCAATCGCTGTTTTTTCCGCGCCGTTGGCCGCTCAAATAAATTTGTCCAAGACGACCGAAAGTGAGAGTTCTACGCAATGGTAATTCGTACCGACCAAGCACCCGACGAGCGCCAGCTGGCGATTATTACCCAACAGCTCGGGCGAGCGCCTCGCGGTATCGAAGCCGTTGCAGCCACGGATACACAGGGCACCCCTTTAGTGCTGCGCATGTCGCCGATTGTGGATGGCAAGCCTTTCCCCACGCTTTACTGGCTCTGTTCCGACCTGCTTAAAATCGAGATTTCGCGCATTGAGGCCGTGGGCGTGATCAAGTTACTAGAACAGCGTCTGCAGGAAGAACCTGACTTCTTAGCCGCTTACCAACAGAGCCATCGCGATTACGTTGATGCCCGCTGGCGCTTTATGAGCGAGGCTCAGCGTGAAGAAGTGGCACGCCTGGGCTACACCGATGTCCTCACCGAACGCGGTGTAGGCGGCATCAGCAACTGGCAGCAGGTGCGCTGCCTACATACTCAATACGCCCATCATCTGTGCGGTAACAATGTGATTGGACAGTGGATGGACGAACACTACGACGTACAGCGCTGCCTAGGCTAGATGTCCTGCAATGCCTCCCGCTGATTCATCCTTAACTCCTCTGCGATAAGGACGCCCCGACTATGTCACGCATCTGTGTTTACCTCGGCTCAAGAGAGGGCAACAGCCCAGCATTCCGCCAAGCCGCCCATACGCTTGGCACGGCTCTTGGGCAACGCGGGCACACCTTGGTATACGGCGGCGCACGCGTCGGACTAATGGGGGAACTGGCCAATGCGGCACTAAACGCGGGTGGCAGCGTCATCGGCGTTATGCCCGACCATCTCGTTGAGCGTGAACAGGCTCATTTCGGATTAACCGAGCTGATTCGCGTGCCTAATATGCATGAACGTAAAGCCACCATGGCGGCGAACGCTGACGCCTTTATCGCCTTGCCCGGTGGCATTGGCACGTTTGAGGAGTTGTTTGAGATCTGGACCTGGGGCTATTTGGGGCTACACGACAAGCCGATGGGCCTGCTAGATACCGATGGATTTTACGCCCCACTGCTGGCGTTTTTAGACAGCACGGTCAGCCACGGCTTTCTGGCGCAAGCTACACGAGATATGCTGCTTGATGCACCGACGCCCAGCCAGCTATTAGACGCTTTAGAAGCAGAACTAAGCTGAGTACGAGCAGAGTAGAATGGAAATTTATACTTTGCCAGTCAGCGTGCGCGTACGCTGATAGGTGAGCTGGAGCAAGCGAGCATCTTCCCCAGCACGGTGGCGGTGGATGCCACGCTCAGCCACTACCGCCTCTTTGGTATCGCTCCACAGCGCCTGTTGCTCTTCGCTGAGCAGGATGCGTAGCGCTTCCAGGCGAAAGCGTGGCAGCATGCCAGCATGGTGGAACAGTAACGACAGCCAGGTATTATCGTAGCCCCAACTATCGCTATAAGCCTTACCTAGCTCCCGCAGTTCATCATTAAGCCACTGGGCAACTTGGCGCACCGGGTAGCCCTCTTTCATCAGCCGATCACGAGAAATACCGTGCAGTAGCTCGGCTTTTGGATCCCAATGGCTCCACTCATCTAATGGCTGAATAAGAAACGCACAGCAGCTACCGTCAGCACGCGCAATGCCAACTTCAATCGGGTAGCTGCCGCGCCCGAATCCGGACGCTTCAATATCTAGCACTGTGGGTAGCGTCTCGGACACTGACTTCCTCTTTTACGTATCGCAACACCTGACTGACGATTTAGGCGGCGGCCATCTCCACTGCTGGCTGTTGCTCTGCCATGCGCTGCCAGTAATCGGCCTGCTCGTGATCTACCGACAAGCCTAGCTCACCGATTCGGTAAGCACGCGCCAGGCGCTCAGCCGCTAAGTAGTGCCCCGCCTGTGCCGCACGGGCATACCAGGTGACCGCATAATCCTCACGACGGGGGTACTGTACACAGCCGTGCTCGTGAATTTGCGCAACCTGATACTGCGACTTTACATCGCCCGCCTGGGCGGCTTCTAGCACATAGCGCGCACCACGAGCTTTATCTTGTGGAGATAAACTGCGATGGAACAGCATATGCCCGTAAATAGACTGCGCATCTGGGTGCCCCGCTTCTGCACACCGTTTAAACAGTCGCATGGTAAGGCGCTGCGTGCGCGGTGAGCGCGGTAGTAACCAACGAGTATGGAACAACTGTTCGGCCAGTCGAAACTCTAACCGTGTAAACAATGATGATGCCTGCGGCATGGCAAACCACCCTGCCTATCTGTTGAGACCTTCGGCTAACCATCTCACCTTCCGCGACGGCTAACCATACGATAAACCGGCGCTTGGCCGGTCGATGGGCTGGCAAGCATACGCCTGCCTTCGTCGTGACTCAACCCTATTGATTTGCTGCTTTTGTAGACCCTCGCTAACATGCCTCCCACAGGCTGATATCGGCGATATAGATCGCCACCTTTCCAGACACATTTTCGCCTTAGCGAGGAGACAATCATGCAAACGCGCCCACTGGGTAGAACCGGAATTGAGGTCAGCCGACTCTGTCTAGGCACCATGACCTTTGGTGAGCAAAACAGCGAAACTGAGGCTCATGAACAGCTCGACCGCGCGGTGGCGTTCGGTATTAACTTTATCGACACGGCGGAGATGTATCCAGTTCCTCCAAAAGCAGAGACACAAGGGTTAACAGAGACTTATATCGGTAGTTGGCTAAAAGCACGGGGCGCTCGCGACGATGTCATCATCGCTACCAAAGCGGCAGGCCCAGGTTTGGAGCATATCCGCGGCGGCCCCAAAATGAGCCGGGACCACCTTCATCAAGCTATTGATACCAGCCTTGAGCGTCTGCAAACGGATTACGTCGATCTGTATCAGTTGCACTGGCCTGATCGTAACACCAACTTTTTCGGCAAACTTGGCTACACCCACGCTGAGCAGGAAGACGCCACTCCGTTGGAAGAGACGCTCTCCGCACTTAAAGAGCTGGTCGATGCAGGTAAAATTCGGGCTGTAGGGCTCTCAAATGATACCCCTTGGGGCGTCATGCGGATGTTACAGCTCTCTGATCAACTAGGACTGCCTCGTGTTGCCTCCATCCAAAACCCCTACAATCTGCTGAACCGTTCATTTGAAGTGGGCTTAGCAGAAGTTGCACATCGTGAAGATGTGGGCCTGCTGGCCTACTCACCGCTGGGGTTTGGCGTGCTATCAGGCAAGTACCTTAACGGTGCTCAACCGCCAAAGGGCCGCTTGACGCTCTATGAGCGCTTTAAGCGCTATACCTCGCCGGAGGCAGAGGCCGCTACGCAGGCTTACGTCAACCTAGCCAAAGAGCACGGGCTCGACCCAGCGCAGATGGCACTGGCGTTTATTAACTCGCGCAGCTTCCTTACCAGCAATATTATTGGTGCTACCACCATGGATCAGTTGGAAAGCAACTTGGCCAGCGAGAGCTTGAAGCTGGATGAGGAAGTGTTAACCGCCATCGACGACATCCATCGTCGTATGCCCAATCCTTGCCCTTAACGGCTCCTATCGTGCCGATAGCCTCGGCCACCGCCGAGGCTTGGTATAATCTTTCGACTTACTCTTTTTTCGTTACTCATTTCGGGTAGCGACTCTCTTTTGCCACGGCACAAGGAGCACGCCATGCTGAGCGTTATTTCCCCCGCCAAAACGCTGGACTTTGAAACACCCTCCACCACTCAGAACGTCACCCAACCGGACTTCCTCGACTATAGCCAGCCGTTGATCGACATCTTGCGCGACTACTCCCCACAGCAGCTAAGCGATCTCATGGGGATTAGCGATAAGCTGGCCGGACTGAATGCGGCTCGCTTTGCTGATTGGCAGCCCCCCTTCTCTCTCGATAATGCGAAACCCGCCGTACAGGCTTTTCAGGGGGACGTGTACACCGGCCTTGAAGCCGACACCTTTAGCGAAGCGGATAACCAGTTCGCCCAGCAGCATTTACGTATTTTATCGGGCCTGTATGGCTTACTGCGGCCTCTGGATCTCATCCAGGCCTACCGGCTGGAGATGGGCACCAAACTGCCTAATGACGCAGGTAAGGACCTCTACGCTTACTGGAAGCCGACGCTCACGCATGCACTGAACAGCGCCATCGCTGAGAGCGGCTCGAAAGTGCTGGTGAACTTAGCCTCCAACGAGTACTTCAAAGCCGTAGATGTAAAAAAGCTAGATGCTCAAGTAATAACGCCAGTCTTTAAGGATGAAAAGAACGGTACCTTCAAAATCATCAGTTTCTACGCCAAAAAAGCCCGGGGATTGATGAGCGCTTGGATCATTCAGCAGCAGATCAATAGCCCGGAGGCACTCCAGGGCTTCGACGTGGCAGGATACCGCTTTGATGCAGCGGCTTCAGAAGGCGATACGCTAATGTTCACTCGCCGTGAAACGGACCGTTAAGATCAATAGAACGTCACTGTTTGAGCTGATCGCGGCTTCAGAAAGTGTCGATGGATCTCTTTGAAGGTGGCTGTGTCGCAACGGTAAAGCCACTCATAGGCCACCATATCGGCGGAGACCGCCGTCGCGCCATTCGCACAGGCACGCTCTCTTGCAAGGCGCGCCTCTTCTGGGCGGCGGCTGGCGGCCGCCTCACTGAGCCAGAACACTTTATATCCCGCTTCTAATAGACCAAGTGCGCTCTGCAGCACGCAAATGTGTGCTTCGGTTCCGCATATCACCACTTGTTTGCGGCCAAGGGCTGCCAGCGCCTGTGTAAACGCAGGCTCCTCGGTCACACTAAAGTGTAGCTTTTGCCACGTCTGGTGCGCCCCTAAACCACTCAATAGTCGGGCATCGGTTCCGCCCAGACGCTCGGGATACTGTTCGGTAAGCCATACTGGCACCTGCAAATAGTTGGCAATGCCTGCCAGCCACGCCGCCTCTTGGATAGCGTTGTCGCCCCCTTCTATCACCGGCAGCAATCCGGCCTGAAAATCAACCATGAGCAACACACTTTGGGTCTGATCTAAACGCACTTTTTGCTCCTACTTTTGTCTTTATAGTGAATTCCACCATAACCCGCGCGGTGCGTTACACGGTAAACTGGCGATTGACTATTTTCTATGCGCTTCATTCAGAGGCGTTGGGCATTACCTGTATCCTTATTGGAGAATCAACATGTTAAGGCAATTCTTTGTCATGCTACTGGTGAGCGTCATGGGCTTTAGCGCCGCAATTGAGCACGCTGAAGCACGCCGTTTAGGCGGCGGCAGCAGTATGGGCAGCGTCTCGCGCTCCGCTGACCGCCCAGCCAGTACACCTGCACAGCAACAGGCGCAGGGCACTCAGCAACAGGGAGCAGGTGCTGCCACCGCTCGCCGTGGTGGTATGGGCGGTATGATGGGTGGGTTACTGGCAGGCGGCCTGCTAGCGGCGCTTTTCTTTGGAGGCGCGTTCGATGAACTGCGCATGATGGATCTCCTGCTGATGGCTGGCATCGCAGCGCTTGCCATCTTCGCTTTCCGCGCCTTTATGCGGCAGCGACGTCCTGCATCTGCCAACGCGGCTGGCTATCAGCGTGAACGCCAGGAGACTCAGCACACACCTACCAGTAACTTCACAGCAGCGCCTGGCAGCCTTGCAAGCGGTTTGCAGAGCACGCCGGACTGGTTTGATAAAGAGCGTTTTCTCGGCGGTGCAAAAGAGCATTTTATGACGCTTCAGCGCGCTTGGGATAATAACGATTTCAGCCAAATTCAAGAGTACGTTACGCCAGAGCTTTACAACCTGCTGCGTCAAGAACGTGCCGAGCAGCCTGCCAATAACCGTACAGAGGTAGTGCGTCTGTTTGCGGAGCTTGGCGATATTAATGAGTACGACGGCCACGCCGAAGCTACCGTTATTTTCCACGGCATTTTGGAAGAGAATAGTGAGCAAACTGAGTTTAACGAAACGTGGCATTTGACCCGTGCCATGCGCGATCAAGCACCTTGGTATTTGCAGGGTATTGAGCAAAACCCAGGCGCATAAACCTAGCTACATAGGTTAATAAGCCCTAAAACACAAAACAGCCGCTTCTTAGCGGCTGTTTTTGTATCGATATAATGTCAAGCTACTCGATAGCATCATGATAAGCGACAGGCTCGCTTAGTCCTCGGCGGACTCTTCAATATTCTCACCCATCTCTTCTAGGCTATCGCCAGCGTCTTCCATGCTCTCATCGATATTCTCACCAGCCTCTTCCGCTGGGCCTTGATTATCACAAGCGGCCAAACCGCCCATCATCATGGCCATTAGTAATGCGAGTGCAAGCTTCTTCATTAGTGGGGTACTCATATCGCCTCTCCTCCTGAGATGGTGCTTCAATAATAGGTACCCACTCATACTAGTTGCTCGCCACGCCTATCGCCACCACAGCCTAGTAACTCCTTGTTATTTAATTTCTTAAAACGATCGTTTCAAGGAAGCTTTGTGCATATCGCTGTATACATTAGAGAAAGCAAAAAGCCCCGAGCAGGCGGTGCGCGGGGCTTGGGTCATGGCGCGCTTATCAAGCGCGCAACAAAAAACCCAGCCGATGGGCTGGGTTCTTTGCGGTATAAGTGCCTGACGATGACCTACTCTCGCATGGGGAGACCCCACACTACCATCGGCGCTAAGCGGTTTCACTGCTGAGTTCGGCAAGGGATCA
>NZ_JBITWC010000011.1:0-131873 GCF_044543515.1 Vreelandella lionensis
GCGTTATACCCGACGATGGGCAGAAGCCGTGCGATGAGGGTGGTGAGTCAGGCCGCGAGTGTACGCCTGCTCTAAACGCAACGAACCCACCAAAACAGGTGGGTTCGTCAGCAGTCTGAAGCCACCCTTTTTTTGGGTGGCTTTTGCATGTTGGCATGTAGGGACTCTTACCCCATCCAATAAAGGCTCAGTAGTGCAAAGCCATAGCCCATCACGCCACCAACCAGCACATCGCTCACATAATGTAGCCCCAGCCCCACTCGAGAAATTGCAATGAGTAGGCTGAGTGGAAGAACAATCGGCAGCAGCCAGGGGGTGTGGGCGGCCACTAATACGCTGAACATGATGGCGTGCATGGTGTGGCCACTGGGGAAACTGTAGCGATCTCGAGCGGGTTCACCGCAGTGTACGCCTCCCAGGTAAGTGATAAAGGGGCGCTCTCGGCACAGCTTGGTTTTAACCAGCTTATAAACCGTGACAGCTACCAGGGCGATCAGCGAGTACTGCATCATCCGCCACGTGCCATCAGGTTGAAGCCAGGGCTGGGCAGCAATCAGCAGTACCCACACCGGCCAGTCGCCTAACTTACTGGCTGTTTGCAGCGTTAGCCGCCAGGGGCGGTAGAGCGAGAGATGCGTGACCCGTTGGCAAAACCGCCACTCCCACAGGTCAAGACGATCGAATACGACAAGCGGGCGAGCTCGCATGGTGGGCCTCCTGGGCATGGTGTAGGTAGCGCAGAAATTGCTCAGCAATGCCCGACCAGCTTTGTTCTAGCGCGCGTAAACGGGCAACTCTTCCTATTCGTGCGTAATCGGCGGGGTGTTGGCACAGTGCCACGGCCGCTTCTTGAAAGCCGTGGGCGTCGTTAGGCGCTACGGTCACCCCGTTATGGCCGTTTTGGATCAGCTCCACGCTGGCTGCATGACGATAAGCAACTACCGCCAAGCCGCTTGCCATTGCCTCCGTTACTACGTTGCCCCACGTTTCCGACAGCGAAGGAAATACAAACATATCAGCACTGGCGTAGTGGCAAGCTAACTCATGTTTATCCACAAATCCGGTGAAATGTGCGTCAGGGAGTGCCTTCTCTAACTGCGCACGCCCTGGGCCATCACCAACGATCACCTGTGCCATATCGGGGCGCACATCGCGCATGGCTTGCAGCGTTTCCTGTAGCAGGGCCAGATTCTTCTCTGGTGCGAGTCGCCCGACATAGAGGGCGACCGGCTGGTGCTCGCTAACTCCCCACTGCTTACGCAGCTCTGCACTACGGTGAGCTGGAGAGAATTTTTCCCCATCAATCCCCCGAGAGAGCACCTGTACTTCATGGATACCCTGTTGGCGTAAAGCTGTGGCTTGCTGATGAGTGGGCACTAGTGTCAGTGCGCAGCCATTGTGAAAGTAGCGCAAATAGCGGCGAGTCGCGGCAGAGAGCCAAGAGACGCCGTAATCATGGCAGTAATGATCGAAGTTGGTGTGCCAACCTGCCACCAGCGGAATGCTCAACTGTTGCGCTGCCTGGCGAGCTGCCCAGCCGAGCGGGCCTTGGGTGGCTAAATAAATCACATCTGGCCGGTGCTGTTGCCAAAACCGCTGCAACGTGGACGGGCGAGCAAATCCCACCTGAACATCACGATAGCCGGGCAGCGCCAGGTGGTTAACCTGTAGCTCTTGGGTGGCATAGGCGGCACTGCCGGGTGCCTTAGGCTTAGGGCGAATCACATCCATTGTGACGCCCAGCCGCTGCAGCTCACGACATATCCGGTTGAGAGTATGCGCAACGCCGTTAATTTCTGGAGACCATGTTTCGCTAACGATACAGAGCCGCATGAGCGATTCATCCCTTTATCACGTTTCTCATTATGTTGCGCGGGCACAATGACACTGCCAAGACAGGCAAGTGAACAAGCGATGACAGACAGCCATCATGTTCCCGGTTTTATCGCTAGCTATTATTAAGTGCTGAGTCGTCATTTATCAGACAAATGTTAATCTAATAAGTCATTTTTGTTTAATTTCATTTTTTAAAAATATTAAATAAAAAAATAAAACTTTAAGAAGAATGACATATAACGCCTCTAAGGTAGCCAGTGACGAGGCAGTAGTAGCCTCCATTGTGCCTTCGCAACGCGCAATCATATTTAACTCAAATTTTAACTCTAGCTTAAGAAGTGCTGGTAACAAGCACTAACGACTTTAAAGGGATTCATCATGTTTAAGAAAACGACACTTGCTCTGGCGGTTAGTGGTTTGTTAGGTGCTTCTGCTGCCCAAGCCGCGATGGTGTACGACCAAGACGGCACCACGCTGGATATTTATGGCCGTATCGCAATGGGTATCGAGGGTGGCGGTGCAGAAGAAAACAACGTCGATAACGGAGAAGAGTTCCGCAACTTTGGCTCTCGTCTACGCGTTACCGCTGGCCATCAGATCACGTCCGACCTACGCGCGTTTGCCCGTGTAGAGTGGCGTTTTACTGGCGATGAGCGTAATCAAGAGTCTGGCTTTGACGAAGTTCGTAACAGCTACATTGGTCTGGATAGTGAGCAGTTTGGTACCTTCACTGCCGGTAACTTCGACAGCTTCTACGACGGCGAAGTAATGGGCGTGTTCGACGTGTACGTTGAGCGCGGCTATGAGTTCGCTGGTGGCGGTGTGCAGGCACGTGGTGATTCCCTGGCCTACATGACACCTGATCTGAACGGTTTCCAAGCCTTCGTGGCTGCTAAACACTACTCTGAGCGTGGCTTAACGCCTGCCCAGCAGAGTGCTGAAGGTTCAGAAGTTGCTACCCAGGGTGGCGTTGTTTACGCGACTGGCCCGCTGCGCTTAGCCGCTGGTTTTGTGGATGATAAAGCCGTTGGTGGTGGTAACGATGAAACCCGCTTTGGTGCAACTGCCGAATATGCCATTAATGACGCGTTTGCAGCACGCTTAGGCTACGAGACGCGTGATGACAATGCGACGCTGGGTGGTGGTTTTGACACCGTTGGTCTGGGTGGCTCTTTCGCCACTGGCGCATGGACCTTCCACCTCGACTATTACAACATCGAGCTGGACAACGTTTCCGACAGCCGCGATGCCTGGGCCGCTGCCGCGCATTATGATCTGTCCAACAACTTCGATGTTTTTGTTGAGTTGAACGACGCTAACGAAGATGCGGTCAACACCTACGAAGATGATCTGTATTACGCAGTGGGTGCTCGCTACCACTTCTAAGTAATACGTTAGGTTCCTTAATGTTTTAATGCTTTGAAAGATCGTTTTTTGCCGATGTGTTAATCACACATCGGCTTTTTGCGTTAAGCTGTTTTATTATTTAATAACGTATTTAAGGAGCGACGATGTCTTCGACAGTTGTGATTACGGGCGCTAATCGCGGTGTAGGGCTGGCGCTTGCCGAGCATTATCAGCAGGAGGGGTGGCAGGTCATAGGCGTATGTCGCCAAACCTCTGAGGAGCTAGCGCGCGTAGCGGCAAAAGTAGTGGAAGGTATTGATGTCACTCAGGGCGAAGATATTGCTCGTCTTGAAGCGTCGTTGGCCGGGCACACCATTGACCTATTGATCAACAATGCAGGCCTGCTGCGCGATGATGTGTTGGGGGATATCGAGATCGACAGCCTACGCCAGCAGATGGAAATCAATGCCTATGCGCCGCTGCGAGTATCCGAAGCGCTGCTGCCGCTGATGAAAAAGGGCAGTAAAATAGCCAATATTACTAGCCGGATGGGCTCCATTGCCGATAACGATTCGGGCGGTCGCTACGGCTATCGTGCGTCAAAAGCGGCGCTGAACGCCTTTGGTAAATCGTTAGCCATCGATCTAAAGCCTCGTGGCATCGCCGTGGCGCAGCTGCATCCGGGCTATGTGAAAACCCGCATGGTTAACTTTGGTGGCCACATCAGCCCGCAGGAGTCAGCGACGGGCATTGCCGCCTGCATCAAAGCGCTCAACTTAGAGAATAGCGGCGGCTTCTGGCACTCCAATGGCGAACAGTTGCCTTGGTAACGCACCAGATAACCGCCTATCGGTAGCTTAGATAACGCGCTTGCGGATTTGCGACGAGAGCTGTTCAAAACCAATAACCACGACCAGAATCACCAAAATAATGGTGAGGGCGCGGTCGTAGTTAAATAGCCGCATGGCGGCAGCGAGCTCAACGCCAATGCCGCCTGCGCCTACCAGCCCTAGCGTGACCGCTGAACGCAGCGCTTTTTCGACGCTGTATAAGCTAGTGGCCGTCATCGATGCTAGGGTTTCTGGCAAAATCGCACCCCCAATCACGGATAGCCTGCCGGCCCCGGTAGCGGTTAGCGCATCGGAGGGGCCAGGGTGGACTTCCTCAATCCGCTCTGAGAAAAAACGCGCTGCAAAACCAATCGTATCCATCACGATGGCTAGTACGCCCGCCATTGGGCCTAACCCGACCGCCACGACAAAAATCAGCGCCCAGATAAGGTCTGGAATAGTGCGCATGGTGGCAATCATCAGCCGTGTAATGGAGCGCACCCACGGGGTGGGGGAGGTATTGCGCGCCGCCAGCAGTGCAAACGGTACGCTGAGAATAACGCCCAGCGTTACGCCGACAATGGCAATGTTGAGGGTTTCATACATCGACCATGCCAGTACGTCTAAATTGCTGAGATCCGGTGGGAAAGCCCGTCCTATAAAGTGACCTAGGTTCGTCGCCCCGCGTATCAAACGCTCGAGTGTGACATTGGTGGCCATCACGCCCTGAATAAACAGCGCTAAAAAGCCAAGGCTGATGCCCCAAACAAACAGCGAAGGGCGACGAAAACGAGGCGGTAGATCGGTGGTCGGCGGTGGGGTCGAAGGCATGTTATATCGCCCTTAGCGGTTGGCGGGTATTTGGTGAAAGGGATGTTTGGTCTACGCGGGTTTCGCCTTGATAAAGCTCGCGCATCGAGTTGAGTGAGACAGTTGAGCGGGGCGAATCAAGCACCACTGTGCCCGCCTTCATGACGACAATACGATCACCATACTGCTGCGCTAGCTCTAGCTGGTGCAGCGTACACAGCACGGTGAGGCCACGTTCGCTGACTACCTCTAGCAGCAGATCCATAATCTCGCGGCCTGCTTTTGGGTCCAGGCTAGCAATAGGCTCGTCCGCGATAATGATCTGGGCGTCCTGCATTAACGTTCTGGCAATGGCTACGCGCTGCTGCTGTCCTCCAGAGAGGTCGCGGCAGTTTGCCTGAGCTTTATGAGCTAAACCGACGCGCGCTAACGCCGACATGGCACGTTCACGAAGCGCTTGGCTGGCCAGACAGGAGAGCGTTGTTAGTAGGCCAAACCGCTGCTGGCCCAGAGCGCCATAGAGCACGTTTTGGAAAACGCTAACGTTTTGCACCAAGTTAAATTGCTGGAAAACGACGCCTACTTTTTGGCGCAACGTGCGTAACTGGGAGGGTGAAAGCTGTGAGAGCCGTTCATCAAAAATATGGATATCACCACAATCATAACGTGCCAAGCCATTGAGGCAGCGCATCAGTGTGGATTTACCGCAGCCGTTGGCACCCAACAGGATTACGCACTCCCCTTTGGGAATATCCAGCGTTAGCCCACGTAAGACGTGCAGCTGGCCGTAATATTTATGCACATCGTTGATCGCAATGGCATTCATACAAAAACCTCCTGCGCTTGCGCTAGGAGGGCGAGAGAGTTAACCAACATAGTGGGATTACCGTGGTTGTACACCATCTGTGCCTAGCCCTGCCTCTGCACATTCAAGTGCAGAGGCATTAGGCGGATAAGCGCGGGTAAGGGTTAAAGCGCGATACCGGCTGCTTCATAGGCTTGGCGCACTACATCGTAATCTTCATTGGTGCGGTCAAAGCCCAGCGAGGAGTCGCGGTTCAAAAACTTATCTTCGTTGCGGTCGGTAGCAATCAGCGCGTTCCACAGGGTGTCGCGGTTCTCTTCCAGGGTGCTGCGTAGCGCTGTTTTACAAGCGTCGTCTAGCGAGCCGCGCATCCCCACCGGGTCACCGGGTAAAACATCGCTGGTAGCAATCACACGGTATTCGCCGTCCGGGTCCATCGCCTGGATCTCTTCGATATCGCGGTTACCGCCACCCATGGCATCCACATCGCCGTTAACCAGCGCGGCGACACGGGCATCGCCCGCCATAATGATCTCAAGGTCGCGATCAATATCCAGGCCCGCATCAACCAGCATTTGGCTTGGGAAAATATGGCCGCTGGTGGAGCCCACGTCTTTCAAAGCGACGCGATGGCCTGCCAGGTCTTCCAGCGACTGAATATCGCTATCGGCGGGAACATAAAAGCTGCTGCCGTAGTGGGGGCGCTCAATCGCAAACAGAATTTCAATATCGCTTTCGCGGTCGAACAGGACGAACTCAGACGGCCCCGCAAACACAAGGTCCACGTCATCATACTGCAGCGCGGTGCCTGCTGCCGTGCGGTTGCTGAGGCTAAACATCTCAAGCGTGAGGCCGGTGGTCTCTTCAAACGCTTCAGCAAAGGGGCCAAACGCTTCTGCGAGCGGGCCCATGCCTTCAATGCCGGTATCGGCCATGCGAATAGGATTGGGGCATACGCTGCTTAAATCGTTATTAGCGTGGGCCGTAGACACAGTGAAGGTGGCGGCTGCCATCGCAAGAGCTAACAGTGTTTTCGTCATAGTGGGGTTCCCTGAAACTGTTTTTGCGTTGCCTTACTTACAGAAGAAGGCAGCGAGTTATGATCCGCTTCAGGTTGGCAGCTCTCTGTGACACTAAGGTGTAGTCAAGATGACGGTATGATCACGTGAAGATGACAGGCGGTTTGTGGCATAGCGGTACCGGCCGCGCCCTAGACGAGTAGCGTTGTTACCCGCCTAAGGCGCAGGGGCTAGTGTGCGGTACGTTTGCCAGTGGTGCTATTAAATGGGTGAAGCGCCTCTTCGGTCACGTACACCTGCAGCGTTTCACCTTCGCTGACCGGTGGCTGGCCTGCGGTACGCACCACCGTGGGTTGGTCGCTGCCTGCCAAGTTCAGGTAAAGATGGCTCTCTGCCCCGGCGGCTTCAAACAACATCAAGGTAGCGTTCAGCGTTATATAGGACGCGGCTGGCGGGGCGAGCTGCATATCGTCCGGGCGGATGCCGACGGTATCAGTCTCTTTCGGCAACTGACTCAGCACGCCCTGGGTATCCTGCTGCGCAAGGTAATCCAGCGGCAGCATGTTCATGGCGGGGGAGCCAATAAACTCCGCTACAAACATGGTGGCTGGGCGGGCGTAGATCTCCATCGGGGTGCCCACCTGCTCAATCTGACCGGCGTTAAGTACTACCAAGCGATCGCCAAGTGTCATGGCTTCCAACTGGTCGTGGGTCACGTAGAGGCTGGTGGTTTTTAACCGCCGCTGAAGCTGTTTGATCTCCACGCGCATCTGCACGCGCAGCTTGGCATCTAGGTTAGAGAGCGGTTCGTCAAACAGAAACGCGGCGGGCTCGCGCACTAACGCACGGCCCATCGCCACCCGCTGGCGCTGGCCGCCGGAGAGCTTGCGCGGTTTGCGCTCCAAAAAGTCCTCAATCTCCAGCATCTTGGCCGCCGTGCGCACCCGCTGGTCGATGTCGTCTTTCTTGAAGCCGCGATTCTTCAGGCCATACGCCAAGTTGTTATACACCGTCATATGCGGGTAGAGGGCGTAGTTTTGGAACACCATGGCGATATCCCGCTCGGCGGGCTCTAGCTGGTTCACTACACGCTCGCCGATTTTTAGGGTGCCCTCGGTGATGGTCTCTAGGCCTGCCACCATGCGCAGCAGGGTGGATTTACCGCAGCCGGAAGGCCCGACCAACACCACAAACTCGCCGTCCTGAATGTGTAAATCGACCCCTTTGACCGCCGCCACGTTGCCCGCGTAGGTTTTTTTCAGCCCTTCCAAGGTAATGCTGGCCATGGTTATTTCTCCGTCTCGGTCAGGCCTTTCACAAACAGGCGTTGCATAAACAGAATCACTAATACCGGTGGCAGAGCCGCCATCACCACGGCGGCCATAATAAGGTGCCACTGGGGGTTCTCTTCAGAGGTCATGCGCTGAATGCCCATCACAATGGTGTAGTAGTCCGGGTCGGTGGTGATCAGCAGCGGCCACAGATACTGGTTCCAGCCGTAAATAAACATGATCACGAACAGCGCGGCGATATTGGTGATGGAGAGCGGCATCAAAATGTCTTTGAAGAATTTCAGTGGGCCTGCGCCATCCACCCGGGCCGCTTCCAACATCTCTTCGGGGATGGTCATAAAAAACTGCCGAAACAGAAACGTCGCGGTGGCGGAAGCAATGAGTGGTATCGATAGCCCGGCAAAACTATTGAGCATATTGAGATCCGCGACCACCTGGAAGGTAGGAATAATGCGTACCTCCACCGGCAGCATCAGGGTAAGAAAGATGAGCCAGAAGAAGAACATCCGAAAGCGGAAGCGGAAGTACACAATCGCAAAGGCGGAGAGCAGCGAGATCGACAGCTTACCCACAGTAATCGCCATGGCCATGATAAAGCTGTTCCATAGCATAGTGCCGGCAGGCGGTGCGCCCGCGTTAGACACGCCGGATTGCCACATGCGAGTAAAGTTTTCGATGCCGTGGGCACCAGGCAGCATCGGCAGCGTGCCGCGCAGCAGGTCGCCCGGCGCTTGGGTAGAGGCTACCAGCGCCACGTAGACGGGAAACACCACCACCGCGACGCCTACCATCAGCGTTAAGTGGGCAAAAAAGTTCGCCCAGGGACGATTTTCAACCATGACAAGACTCCAACAGTCAGCCTGCGGCTAGTAGTTCACCCGGCGCTCGATAAAGCGGAATTGCACCACCGTGAGTGCCACCACAATCACCATCAAAATCACCGACTGCGCGGCGGATGACCCCAGGTTCAGGCCGACAAAGCCATCGGCGTACACTTTGTACACCAGTGTGTTGGTGGCCTGGGCGGGGCCGCCCTGGGTAGTGGCGTGAATAATCCCGAAGGTATCGAACATCGCGTACACCACGTTCACCACCATCAGGAAGAAGGTGGTGGGAGACAGCAGGGGAAACACAATGGTCCAGAAGCGCTTCATGGGGCTGGCGCCATCAATGGCGGCGGCTTCGATAAGCGATTGGGGGATCGACTGCAGTCCGGCCAGGAAGAACAGAAAGTTATAAGAGATCTGCTTCCAGGCGGCGGCAAAAATCACCAGCAGCATGGCGTCTGCCCCAGAGGTGCGGTGGTTCCACTGATAGCCCACCATATCCAGCATGTAAGGCACGATGCCGATGGAGGGATTGAAGATAAACCACCACAGCACCCCGGCGATGGCGGGGGCAATGGCATAGGGCCACACCAGCAGTGTGGTGTAGGTGCTGCGCGAGCGAATCATGCGATTCACCGTGCAGGCCAGCAGCAGCGCCACTGCCATGGAGAGCAGCGTCGTGCCAATGGCGAAAACTGCCGTCACCGAGAGCGAGTTGAGATAGTTGCCGTCACGGAATAGGCGGGCAAAGTTGTCCAACCCGACAAAGGTGGTGCGTAGGCCAAACGCGTCTTCACGGAGCAGCGATTGGTAGAGCGCTTGACCGGCAGGCCAGATAAAGAAAATCAGCGTGATAATGACCTGAGGGGCGAGTAGCGCATAGGGCAGAAAGCGCCCTGGGAAGGTCATGCGTTTGGTTTGCATAAGCGACGAAACCTGCGATTAACAGATGGCACTAATAACGACATCGCCGCCTGCCTAAAAGGCAGGCGGCGAAGCAGGTGCTTACTTACTGATTCGCGGATTCAAAATCGCGCAGTAGTTGGTTGCCGCGCTCTACCGCCGCATCGGCCGCTTCTTGGCCCGACTTGTTGCCGGTCATGACTGCTTCCATCTCTTCAGAGATGATGTCGCGGATCTGTACGAAGTTACCAAAGCGCAGGCCTTTGGAGTTCTCGGTGGGCTCGTTCAGGGTCATCTGCTTCAGCGAGGTATCCGCACCGGGATTCTCATCGTAGTAGCCCTGCTCTTGGCTCAAATCCCAAGCGGCTTGAGTAATCGGCAGGTAGCCGGTTTGCTGGTGCCATTCGGCCTGTACTTCCGGCTGAGAGAGGTACTCGAAAAACGCTGCGACGGCGGCGTATTCGTCATCAGTGTGGCCCTGCAAAGCCCACAGCGTTGCCCCACCAATGATGGAGTTCTGCGGCGCGCCTTCTACGTCAGCGTAGTAGGGCTGCATGCCAAAGCCTACTTCAAAGTCGGCGTTGGCAGCTACGTCTGCACGGGAAGCAGACGAGCCAAAGAAGATCGCGCACTCCTGGGAGTAGAACAGCGGTTCGGCATCCGGGCCAGAACCCGGGCCGCCCCATTTGAACGCGCCAGCGTCTTGCCAGGTTTTCAGGTTGTCCCAGTGGCGGGCGACCAGCTCGTTGTTGAAGTTCAGCTCGGTGTCCATACCGCCAAAGCCGTTTTCCAGCGTACCCAACGGCGAGTTGTGCATAGCGGAGAAGTTCTCCAGCATCACCCAGCTCGGCCAAGAGGTGGTAAAGCCGCAGTTGGCCGCACCCGATTCGGTAATTTGAGTGGCGTACTCTGCGAGCTCTTCCCAGGTTTGCGGCGGCTGTTCTGGGTCTAGGCCAGCTTCCTCAAACGCATCACGGTTGTAGTACATGATGGGCGTGGAGGAGTTGAACGGGAACGACAGCATATTGCCGTTGGTATCGGTGTAGTAGCCCACCACGGCGGGCAGGAAGGCTTCGCGATCAAACGCACGGCCATGGGCTTCCATCAGCTCATACACCGGATAAATCGCCCCATCGGCGTTCATCATGGTGCCGGTGCCGACTTCAAACACCTGCAGGATGTGCGGCTGCTCGCCTGCGCGGAACGCTGCAATGGCGCCGGTCATGGTTTCGGTATAGTTGCCGCGGTAGCTGGGGGTAACGCGGTACTCATCTTGAGAAGCATTGAACTCCTCGGTCATGCCTTCCAGAATTTCGCCAAGTTGGCCGCCCATCGCGTGCCACCAGGTCACTTCGGTAGCGGCAGTGGCGGAGACACTGAACGAGACGGTGGCAACACCGAGGGCAAGCGCGTGCAACGTGAAACGAGACATAACGGCTCCTTGTGGGTCCTGCGCAGTACGTTTATTAAAGTTTTTGGATGCACTGAACAGTAGGAAGTGTAGATGACGCTCTCATGAATGCACGATGAACTTGTCGTGACGGTCAACGTTTAGTGAGGCGCTTGTAGCGCTCAGTAGGCAAAGGGCAAAGGGGGTGCTAGGGTGACTAAAGGCCTAACGAACGAGATAAATATGACGAATGCAACCTCGCTACTGGCTAAGCTGGTAGCGTTTGACACCACTTCCAGCGAGTCGAATCTGGCGCTGATTGAGTTTGTAGAAGGCTATTTAGCCGATTACGGTGTGACCGCCGAGCGTGTGATGAGCCCCTGCGGCACTAAAGCCAACCTGATTGCCCGCATTGGCCCGGATGCCCCCGGCGGCGTGATGCTGTCTGGTCATACCGATGTGGTGCCAGTGGCTGGCCAGCCCTGGAGCAGCGACCCGTTCATCCTGCGCGATGGCGGCGATGGCCGTTTATACGGGCGCGGCACTTGCGATATGAAAGGCTTTATTGCCTGCGCGCTCGCCATGGTGCCCGCCTGGGCGAAGGCACCACTGAAGCAGCCGATCTACTTCGGCTTCTCTTATGACGAAGAGATCGGCTGCGTGGGCGCACCCAGCCTGATTAAGCGCTTTTATGAGCACTACTCCACCACGGCCCACGTGATTGTCGGCGAGCCCACCAGCATGCAGCCGGTGGTGGCGCAAAAGGGCGCGACCAACCTGCGTACCACAGTGATTGGCCGTGAAGCGCACAGCAGCCAAGTGAATCAGGGCACGTCCGCGATCCACGTGGCCGCCAGGCTAGTGACATTTATTGAAGACTCCATGGCGGCGCTGGTGGAAGAGGGGCGTGTGGATGAGGCTTTTAACGTGCCGCATACCAGCTTGCATGTGGGTAAAATCAAAGGCGGCACGGCCATTAATATCATGGCGCGGGAGTGCCAGTTCGAGTGGGAGATTCGCCACCTGCCCACGGAGACCTTTGAAGAGGTGTACGGGCGCTTTAGCGACTACTGTGCAACGCTCAGTGAGGCGTTAAGTGCGCAGGGCAAAACCGTGGAAATTATTACTGAGCCGCTGAATGTGACGGTGCCGGGGCTAGCCGACCGTGACAATCAGCAAGTATTGCGGCTAGCGCAAGATCACTTGCCTAACGGCTGCTGCCAGCATGCGGTTGCCTATGCGACCGAAGCGGGGCAGTTTCAAGGGCAAGGGCTACAGGCGATTATTTTAGGGCCGGGCAGTATTACCCAGGCGCACCAGCCTGATGAGTATATTGAAACGGCGCAGCTTGATGAGTGCAGTGCGTTTATGCAGCGCTTAGGCAACGCTCTGGAAACGCCATATTCAGGCTAACGCGTTTATTTGCACCCAATAAAAAACACCCGCCAGTAGGATCGGGCGGGTGTTTTCTTGAGACGCTTACGGTCTGGCTATTAGTGCTGATGCTGCTCTTCGTAAAGCTCTGCTTTCGCATGGCGCATCACATCTTCGCACGCCTGCTGTTGGGCAAGCTGGGTTAGCAGCCTTTGGGTGACTTCAAACCCTTTCCCCAAGCAAGTATCCACTTCGTCACGGCTCACCTGTGGCGAGACGCTGCAGTCGATTTTTATCGTGCGGCCGCCGCCTTCAAGCCGGTCGGCAAATTCTCTAAGCCGCCACGCGATTCGCTCTTTCCAGTTTGCTGATTCTTCCGCGCCTTCGTTTACGCTAAACGTGCACTGCCATTCCGGTTTGTAAACCTTCATAGGAGAACCTCCACTGCGTTTGGAAAGAATGATCGATCGTGTTGTCGTACTCCGTCTGTCTAGGGATCTTGCTCTGTTACTATACCTAACTCAGGGCTAATACCGAAACAAAACATCTACATCGTTTGCTCCTTGCACAAGCCAGAGCCACTCCTATGACTCACTCATTGCCTAAAAGTTGCCCCTGCGGTAGCAATACTCCGCTGGCAACCTGCTGCCAGTCCTATTATCAAGGGGCCGCGCTGCCACCAACGCCCGAAGCGCTGATGCGATCACGATACACTGCTTTCGCGTTGAATCAGCGTGACTACCTGCTTGCCACTTGGCATTCCTCGACCCGCCCTCAGCAGCTACCACCCGATCCTGATACCCAGTGGGTCGCGCTCGATATTGTGGCCGCGCCAACCGTGCAAAATGACCAAGGCTCCGTGCATTTTCGCGCCACGTTTCGTGAGTCGGGTGGCTGGCATGTGTTAGAGGAAGTCTCGCGTTTTGTACGGGAAGAGGGGCGCTGGTGGTATATCGACGGTACGCCTAGTGTCATGCGTTTAAAACCGCGCCGGAATGAGCCTTGCCCTTGTGGCAGTGGGCGAAAATTCAAGGTATGTTGCCAGCAGGGCTAAGTAGTATGAGGCAGGAGAGGGGATGAACGCTTTGCAGGTACTGTTGACTATTTGCCGTAGGATACTGCTACGCACTTCCATTGTGGTCGCTCTTGGTATTGGGCTGCTTGCCAACGCCTTGGCGGTGAGTGACCAAGCGGAGGCGAATAGTGCTGCTTTTCCTGCTTCTGAGATTACCTTGGTGATGCCATTTGGCGAAGGCGGCGCTACCGATGTGTTGTTTCGGGCTATCGCCGAGCAAGCGCAAACTTATTTGGAAGTGCCGGTGACGCCAGTCAATATGCCAGGCAATGGTGCAACGCTCGGCTCTCGGTATGTACAAGAGGCACCTGCCGACGGCTATACCCTACTGGGTAGCCATCAAACGATTGATCTCGCCTACTTTGCAGGGCTTTCGGATTATTCCCACGACGCGTTTGAACCCGTGGCGCTGTTAACACGCACCGTCAATATTCCATCAACCTATGCAGGGCACCCAGTCACCCAAGCTAACCACATTGCCGCTATGGTTGAGCAACGCCCTGGTGAGCTACTGTTCGGAATTGTTGCTAACTCAACGGATAATTTTTTCTGGCTGCAGTTTTTTGAGCTAACAGGGATTTCGGCCGATGATGTGCAGTTCGTGCGCTACCCCGATACCGGCGCGCAAGTGGTGGCACTGTTAGGAGGTGAGCTGGATTTCGCGATGCTCAATTTACCTTCAGCAAATCAGCTATTCAGTGCAGGAGCGCTACTGCCCCTTGGCGTTGCCAGTGAAGCGCGCCTGCTTGCCTTGCCAGAAGTGCCTACTCTCATTGAGCAAGGGGTGGAGCTAGTGAATACGACCGACCGCGGTATCTTCGCCCCACTGGATACGCCGCCAGAGCGCCTTGAACGGTTAGCAGACGCGTTTGAGCAAGCGCTTGCCCAGCCAGCGATGACTCATACGCTGCAGTACACCCACGGTACTGTCGTAGACTTCCGGCCACGCGAAGCGTACGAGCGCTATCTTGGTGAACAATATCAGCAGCTTCAGGCATTGGCGGAGGCTGTTTCGTTTGAGCGCTAGCAGCCGACTGACCACGCACAGGAGCGAGTGGGATTCATGCCATTAAACACGCGTGACTTAGCAGCTGAGACGCTGCTATTAATGGTGTCAGCGACACTGCTCTTTATGGGCGGCGCAGGTCTGTTGGTAGGGCTTGTGCTGCCGAAGATGCTGCTTGGCCCTATGCTGGTTCCTGATGCTTCGTTGGCGACCCTATTGATCGGCATGAGCTTATTGGCGACGTTGTGCCACTGGCCTTGGCTGCGTTGGGGCGCTGCAGGCGCACTGTTGGCGCTCACGGCATATACCCTGGCCCATAACTCTCTTGATCAAGGGGTTGTCGAGTCACTGATTACCGGCGAAAGGCGCATGACCTCGCTATCAACGGTCTTTTTGCTTTGGGTTAGTGCTTGTTTGGGGGGCGGCGTTGGCAGTTCACCATGGCGCTTGTTATGGCGGATCACAGGGGTTGGGCTCCTGCTGTTTGGCGGCTTTGTGCTGGCCCAGCTTTGGCAAAGCGATGAGCTGTATCAACCGCTGTTTAGCTCTTCGCCCATCGCAGTCCTGGTATTTATTGTGCTGTTAGGGGCTGCTCTATTGGTGGCAGGCTGGCGACATCGTGCTGCACGCCTAAGCCCTGGCCGGTTAACCGTCATAGTCGGGTTGGCAGGTGTGCTGGCTAGCAGCTTGGCGTGGCTTCTGCTTAGCATGCACCAGCGCGACTCAATTGAGCAGCAGGCGAGCTATCTACTAGATAGTGTTCAGCTTAACGCTGAGCAGGCCATGACAGAGTGTCTTCAGTTAATGCAGCGCATGGCCGAGCGGCTAGAGATTGTCTCTGCTGACCAGGGCCAAAGCGAAGGCCTGTTTGAACAAGATGCCCAAAACTATTTTCGCGATACGCTGAGTTTAATAGAGATTGCGCTGGCTGATGACCAAGGCAGGGTAATCTGGTCGCAGGGACGCAATGAAGAGAGCGGCGACTGGCTATTGAGCCAGCTAAGCAAGCCCACTGTACAAGCTTGGCTCAGTATTCCTTTTGAGCGCCCGCGCTTGCTAGTGTCCGATAACCAGCAACGCAGCATGATGCTGATGGCCATTCCTGTCTCTAGCCAATCGCAACAGCTATTGGCCGCGATAGATTTAAGCACGTTGCTAAATAATGAGCTGCGGTTAGCCTTAGGGCCATTTCAGGTCAGCGTCAGCCGAAGCGAGCAACTGCTGCTGACGCTTCATCCCTCCGGGTTTGCTGGGGCTAACATCACTTCTTCCTCATTGGCATTAGCAAGCCGCCTGGCTGGGCTGCCAGGGGGCGTTAATCTAACGCTGCGCGCCTACCCAGGCCAGCATTACAACTGGTATTTATTAGGTGTAATGCCCATTAGCGTCACGGTGGGTGGCTTGGTGATGAGCTGGTTGCTGGCATTTAGTGTGGGGTTAGCCGGGGCAAGTACCGCCCGCGCAAGAGAGCTGGCGGTGGCTCGCCACTCCCTGGAGGAGAGTGAGCAGCGCTACCGTTCGCTGTTTGTACATCATCCGGACGCGGTATTTTCGCTGGATAAAAGCGGCTATTTCATGACGGCCAATACAACCTGCGGCAAGGTGACCGGCTTCCCTCTTGAGGAAGTTGTCGCGCGTCATTTCTCGGACTTTGTGGAAGAGAATGAGCGAGATTATATCAAATCGTATTTTAAGCACGTCCTGCAGGGCGGTATTTCACGCAATGAAATTACCATCACCGATAGTCAATCGCAGCGTCGTATTCTGGATTTGATCAGCTTACCCATCACAGTGAATGGCAGTGTTGAAGGAGTTTACGGTATCGCCCAAGACGTTACAGAGAAACGCAGGCAGCAGACTCGGCTGCGTATCCTTGAGCGCAGCGTGGAAGCCAGTGTGAACGGGGTGGTAATTGCTGATGCCAGCCAGCCTGATTTGCCGATTGTGTATGCTAACCAAGCTTTTAGCACTATGACGGGTTACTCACAAAGTGAAGTGATTGGCCAGAATTGCCGCTTTTTGCAGGGGCCTGATAGCGATCCTGCCATGGTCGCTAAGCTACGTTGTGGTATTCAGGAGCAGCGCGAGACCCAGGTGACGCTATGTAATTACCGCAAAGATGGCACGCCGTTCTGGAACGACCTCTACGTCGCACCGGTACGGGGCCAGGATGGCGGGGTGACCCATTTCGTCGGCGTTCAGCACGATATTTCCAAGCACAAGGCCTACGAAGCTCGCCTAGCCTATCATGCCACCCATGACGACCTGACTCGCTTGCCTAACCGCATGCATTTCGAAGAAGTCCTGCAGACACAGTTTGCCCAGGCACAGCTGGGGGGGCATGCCATCAGCGTGCTGTTCGTGGATCTGGACGATTTCAAGCCGATCAACGACAGCCTGGGGCATGCCGTGGGTGATCAGGTATTGATCGAAGTAGGCCAGCGGCTGAAGGCGGCACTGCGCCAGGAAGATACGGTGGCCCGCTTGGGCGGTGACGAGTTCGTGCTGCTGATTTCGTCGGTCAGTGACGAAAAGCAGGTGATCGACATCGTCGAGCGCCTGTTGCCCGCCTTGGCTCGCCCTTACTGCATCGATGGCCATGAGCTGTATTTGACCGCC
The DNA here is from genome assembly GCF_044543515.1 of Vreelandella lionensis. Taxonomy (NCBI): domain Bacteria; kingdom Pseudomonadati; phylum Pseudomonadota; class Gammaproteobacteria; order Oceanospirillales; family Halomonadaceae; genus Vreelandella; species Vreelandella lionensis. Next base: position 17,134 of record NZ_JBITWC010000011.1, read on the forward strand.
AGCGTGGGTATTGCCATGAGCCAGCCCGATACTCCCCAGCCACAAAGCTTGATTCAGCAAGCGGATATGGCGATGTACAAAGCGAAGCAGCAAGGCCGTAACGCCTATGCGTGGTTCAGCCACGACATCAACGAAGTGGCCAACGAGCGGGTCAGCCTGCGTAACGACCTACAGGAAGCCATCGACCACCAAGGCTTTGAATTGCATTATCAGCCGCTGTTTAACCGGCATGGGCGAATCGACAGCGTGGAAGCACTGCTGCGCTGGCCGCACACTATTAAAGGTTATATTTCCCCTGCCCGCTTTATTCCCTTGGCGGAGGCTACTGGGCAAATTATGCCGATTAGCGAATGGGTGCTGCAGCGGGCCTGTAAGGATATGCTCAAGTTACAGCGCAGCGGGTTGGGGGAGCTGCGGGTCGCGGTGAATCTTTCGCCTTTGCAGTTCCACCGTGACAGCTTTCTAGCCACGCTGCGTCAAACGTTATTGGATACTGGATTGCCAGCAGAGCAGTTGGCCCTAGAGTTGACCGAAGGCATCCTGATGGATAATACCGACGCAGCAATCAATATTCTTAATGAGTTACACACTATGCAGGTCAGTGTGTCGATTGATGACTTTGGTACTGGCTACTCAAGTTTGAGCTATCTCAAGCACTTGCCGATCAGCACGATCAAAATTGATCGCAGTTTTATCAGTGAGATCACCAACAGCGACGGTGATTCAGCTATTGTGCAGGGGGTGATCTCCATGGCTCACCACCTAGGCCTTAATGTGGTGGCTGAAGGCGTGGAAACCAACGAGCAGCATCAGCGACTGTTGGCGTACCGCTGTGATTTATTCCAAGGTTTTGGGCTAGCGAAACCCATGCCGCTGGCAGAGCTTGAGCGTTTAATGGCCGAACAGGAAGTGTCTACCTCTACGACCAGCTAACGAGCCGCTATGGAAAACACAGCCACTTCTCCATGGTATTTGTACCTGCTTGAGTGTAGGCGCGGTACCTATGTAGGGATTACTAACAACCTCGCCAAACGCTACCAAGCCCACGCGACGGGTAAAGGCGCGCGCTATACCCGGGCAAACCCGCCACTAGCGTTACTGGGCGCGCAACCCTTTGCCGACCGTGCCGCTGCCAGCCGTGCTGAGTATCAGTTAAAGCAGCAGACCCCAGCCCAAAAGCGTCGCTGGGCAGCTGACTGGCCGTATCACGCATAAATAAGGAAACCGCATGCTAACGTTTTTTTCCGAAGGTAGCCGCCTGCGCCAAGCCCGTAGCGAACTGCACGATGGCGCTTTAGTTACCCCCTTTGAGTGCCCCGAGCGGATGGATTTGGTATTGGCTGCCTTGAGCAAAGCCGCGTTTGAAGTTCGTTCGCCCAGTGACTACGGCCTTGCGCCCGTGCTGGCGGTTCACGATGCTGATTACGTCGCGTTCTTGGAAAACTGCTGGCAGGCATGGCAAGCGGCGGGCCACGCGGGCGAGGCCATCCCCAATATCTGGCCAGCCCGTACGATGCGCGGTGACCGTATTCCCCAGTCGGTGAGCGGCCAGTTGGGCTACTACGCCCTTGCTGCTGAATCCTCGATTACGGAAGGCACCTTTGCCGCTGCCTTGGCAAGTAAAGATACCGCGCTGGCGGCAATCGATCATACCCTCGCTACTGGCGAGCCGACCTTCGGCCTGTGCCGTCCGCCGGGCCACCACGCGGCGGTGGATCAATTCGGCGGCTACTGCTTTTTTAATAATGCCGCCATCGCTGCCCAGCGCGCGCTGGACGCTGGCAAGCGCCGTGTCGCGATTCTCGACGTGGATTTTCACCACGGTAACGGCACCCAGCAGATCTTTTACCGCCGTGACGATGTGCTGTTTGCCTCGCTGCATGGCGACCCGGACGTGACCTTCCCCTACTTCTCAGGCTACGCCGACGAAACCGGTGAAGGGGCAGGCGAAGGCTTCACGATCAATTACCCGCTGCCGCCAGGTACGTCCGTCGCCACCTGGATGGTCGCGCTAGACGATGCGCTGGCGCGCATTCATCAGGCCGAGTGCGAGCTGCTGGTGGTCTCGCTGGGTGTGGATATTTTTGAAGGCGACCCGATCAGCGCCTTTACCTTTCAACACGCCGACTTTATTGCCCTCGGCAAGCGCCTCGCGACCGCTGGTCTACCCTGCGTATTTTTAATGGAAGGGGGCTATGCCGTGGAGGATATCGGTGTCAACGTGGTGAACGTACTGCAAGGTTTTAATGAAGCGAAAAGGGCGTGAAAAAAGGCATTAAGGTGACAGCTGCACGAAATTCGGGCAGTCTTATGCCTTTTTGGCCTATCCTGTAGGCGGTTACCTCTTTTTCACCTTATCGTTCAACGTGGGGAGCGGCGCGTGGCAGTTTACGGCGGTATTCAGGCACATGAAGTGGAGCGTTGGCTAAATGCCCTCACCAACGCGGCCTACGACCGACGCTGCCCGCTCTCTAAAGTGCACGGGGGCAACGCCCGTGCCCGCACTGCCCGCCAGGATTTACTTCATTTTGCGACCGCGTTTCGCGGCGGTGAGCGCAGCCGCGAAACGGTAGCGGATGGTTTAAGCCGCTGGTGCCAGCACTATCTGACCGAAGCAGAGTGGTACGTGCTGGTAGGCGGACGCCAGCCCGTTGCCCAGGCGAAGCCCACCCCGCGCGTGATGGAGCAACCTACCGAAGTGCCTACAGCCGACGAGCAAGCCGCTGACGATGCCTTGGAAGTGCTTTACCAACACCGCGTGGGTTAACCCACGGACGTTCGCGCTGTTACAATGGATGCATGAACAGTGCCTCTGCCGCTCCGGCGACCGCCTCCCTTGATAATCCTTTCTACTACTTAGCGAATTTTCGCTTCGTGGTCGCGTGGGTGCAGGCGCGCCACGGTGATTTACTCAGTTCCGATGAGCATCAAGCTCTTCAGCAATGGTCTCAGCTGCCCCGCGCTTCTCAAGCGCTGTTAGTGCGGATGGTGATGCGTAAAGGCGAGCTGTTCCGCGTGGATAAGCTCCGCTATCCCGAAATTGGCGATACTCATCCGGCGTTGGCGCCGCTACTGGCGCTTGGCTGGGTGGATGACGCGCCGCTGTTAAGCGTGAAGGAACTGTTTCGGCTGCTGCGCTTAAGCGAGCTGCGCCACGCCTTGCAAGCTCCTATCAGCACCGCCGGGCTGCCGTCTAATGCCACCAAAACGGCGCTCCAATCTGTGTTAATGCCTGTGCTTACCGATTCAATGCCGCTGCGCCAGTGGTGGCCTGCCGCAACAACGCACATCGTGCGGCTCAACGTCATGGCGCTGTGTGACCTCCTGCGGCTGATGTTCTTTGGCAACCTGCGCCAGGACTGGGCCGAGTTTGTGCTCACCGAGCTTGGCTTGCAGCGTTTTGAACAGGTGCCACTGACCGCCGAATCACGGGCGTTTCAGCATCGAGACGAGGTGGACACCTACCTGGCACTACACCACCTACGCGAACGCCTAGAAAACGGTGAGCTGCCTGAACGACTGGCCACAGAAGTGCCCGCGGCCTCCGACAACCGTTGGCTAGACGCACGCCGTTCGCGGCTGCTGCTGACCCTGGGGCGTACGGCGGAGCGCAGTGGTGATGCGGAGCTGGCGGTTTCGCTCTACGTCGAATCGAATAACAGCGAGGCACGCATTCGCAGGTTGCGGGTGTTAGAGCGGTTAGGCCGTTACCAGGAGGGTTACGAGCTGGCCCAGGCCGCGCTGGGGCAGGCGGGAGAGAGCGAAACCCAAGCGCTTGGGCGCTTGTTGCCGCGCTTGGCGCGCAAGTTGAACCAGCCCGCCCCCCAGGTCGTGAAAGCGGCGGACGCCCCGACCTACGTGCTGGAGCTTCCTGGCCCTCAGTCGGTAGAGCGCGCCGTTGCCGAGCACTTGTCCACTGCCAGCGCTCCGGTGTTCTACGTGGAAAACGGCCTAATCACCGGGCTTTTTGGCCTGCTGCTCTGGCCGGCGATTTTCAAACCGCTGCCGGGGGCGTTTTTTCACCCGTTTCATAGTGGGCCTGCGGATTTGTACCGCGAGGACTTCGTTCGTCAGCGCCAAGCCGAGATCGACGCCTGCCTGGCGCAGCTAGACGACGGGCGCTACCGCGAGACGATGCGCGCGACTTGGCACGCCAAGCAGGGCATTACCTCGCCGTTTGTGCACTGGGGTGTCTTGAGCGAACCGCTGTTAACAGCCGCGCTTAGCTGCCTGCCCGCCGCGCACCTACGCGCCTGCTTTATCCGCTTGCTGAGTGACCTAAAGCACAATCGGGCAGGCCTGCCGGATCTTATTCAGCTAATGCTTGATGCGCCCGCCGGGAAGCCTCGCTACCGTATGATCGAAGTGAAAGGCCCCGGTGACCGCCTGCAGGATAACCAGCGCCGCTGGATTGATTTCTTCTGCCGCCACGACATGCCGGTCGAGGTGTGCCACGTGCGCTGGCAGCCTACTTCATGAGCCGCTATCGGGTCGCAGTGCGTACGCTGTGCGATTTCACCGCACGCCAAGGCGACCTCGACCACCGTTTTACCCCCGCTCCCAGCGCCCAAGAGGGCATTGAAGGCCACGCGCTGGTGGCCAAACGGCGGGAAAACATAGCGGGCTACCTGGCCGAATTACCGCTCTCCGGCGAATATCAGGGGCTACGCGTTGCGGGCCGCGCCGATGGCTTTGATGTGGCGGCAAATTGCGTTGAAGAGGTCAAAACCTATCGCGGCAGCCTAGCGCGCATGGCGGATAACCAGCGCGCACTGCATTGGGCCCAGGTGAAGGTATACGGCGCGCTGCTCTGCGCCGAGCGCGGCCTTTCACACATTACGCTGGCGCTGGTGTACCTGGATATTGCCAGCGGTCAGGAAACCCGGCTGACGCTTGATGCCCGTGCCGAGGAGCTAGCGGCGTTTTTTGCCGACCAGTGCCAGCGCTTTTTAGCCTGGGCCGAGCAGGAGGCCGCCCACCGCGAGCGCCGCGATGCGTGGCTCGCCACGCTGACCTTTCCCCACGTGGACTTTCGTCCAGGGCAGCGGGCGTTGGCCGAAGACGTGTTCAAAGCCGCCAGCACCGGGCGCTGCCTGCTGGCCCAAGCGCCCACCGGCATTGGCAAAACCCTGGGCACGCTGTTTCCCATGCTCTCTGCGATGCCCCGCCAGCGGCTCGACCGCATCACTTTTCTCACTATGAAAACCCCTGGCCGCCGCCTCGCGCTGGATGCCTTGGCGAGCCTAGAAGCTCCTGCCCAGCCGCTGAGGGTGCTGGAACTCGTCGCCCGCGATAAAGCCTGTGAATACCCCGGCACCGCCTGCCAAGGCGATGCCTGCCCTTTAGCAAAAGGGTTTTACGACCGCTTGCCTGCCGCCCGCCAAGCGGCGGTGGAAAAAGGCTGGCTAGCGCGCGATGTGCTGCGCGAAGTGGCGCTGGCGCATCAGGTTTGCCCCTACTACTTAGGCCAGGAACTGGCCCGCTGGGCGGATGTGACGGTGGGGGATGTGAACCACTGGTTCGATAGCCACGCGCTGCTCCACGGGCTTGCTCAAGCCAACGACTGGCGAGTGGGGCTGCTGGTGGATGAGGCGCATAACCTGGTAGACCGTGCTCGTGGCATGTACAGCGCCGCGCTCTCCCAGCAGCGTTTGAGCTACCTGCGCCGTCACTCCCCGCCCGCCTTAGCCAAGCCGCTGGCCCGCGTAGGCAGGCAGTGGCAGGCGCTCAGTAAAGAGGTGGCCGCCCAAGCGCCGGAGCGGCGTTACCACTTGCTAGAAACGCTGCCCACCAAACTGGTGAGCGCACTGCATACCCTTGCTGGGGCGATTACTGATTATCTCGTGGAGCACCCCGAAGGGGCGAATCAGGCGCTTCAAGAGCTGCTGTTTGAAACGCTGGCGTTCTGCCGCTTAGCGGAGCAGTTTGACGAGCACTCCCTGTGCGATCTGGACAGTCAGGGCAAAGGAAGTGCGGTGCTTGGGCTACGCAATGTGGTCCCGGCGGACTTTCTCGCCCCGCGCTTTAAGCGCGCTCACTGCACGGTGCTGTTTTCCGCCACGCTGTCGCCTTTTTACTACTACCTCGACTTACTGGGGTTGCCGGAGCGCAGCGTATGGCGCGAGGTGGAATCTCCCTTCGTGGCGCAGCAGCTAGAGGTCCATGTGCGTAGCGATATCTCTACCCGTTACCATCAGCGCACGGCGTCGGTGCCTCCGATTGTGGCGACACTGGCGGCGCACTATCAGCACAAGCCGGGCCACTACTTGGCGTTTTTTAGTAGCTTTGCCTACCTCAAGCAGGTGATGGACGCGTTCGAGCAGGCGCACCCTGAGATTCCTGTGTTCGCGCAAACGCGCAGCATGCAGGAGCCTGAGCGAGAGGCGTTTTTGGCGCGCTTTACTCCCAGCGGTAAAGGCATTGGATTTGCGGTGCTGGGCGGTGCCTTCGCGGAGGGCATTGACCTGCCCGGTGAACGATTGATTGGTGCCTTTGTGGCAACGCTGGGCTTGCCGCCGTTTAACGACTTTAACGAAGCGCTGAAAGCTCGATTGCAGGCGCGCTTTGGCCGGGGAGACGACTACACCTACCGTATTCCTGGGATGATCAAGGTGATACAGGCCGCCGGGCGAGTGATCCGCAGCCCCGACGATGAAGGGGTTGTGGTATTAATGGATGACCGTTTTGCCCATGCCCAGGTGCGCGCACTGCTGCCGCGCTGGTGGCAGCTGGGCTGATCCCATCACTGTAAGGAAACCTATCAACGCTATGGCAGATTTACTTTGGTATCAGTACGTGCTGATTGGGCTTATCTTTGCCTGGAGCGGCTTTGTACGCACCAGTCTTGGCTTTGGTGGCGCGGTATTGGCGCTGCCGTTTCTCCTTGCTCGTCGTCAACGAACCATTGGTGTTCCTGCCGATTATTGCTATTCATCTGCTGATTTTTTCCAGTTGGATTGCCTGGAATGGGCATCGTCAGCTACAGCAGGCGGGCAGCAGCGCTGCGGTTCAGAGCAACATCGACTGGGGCTATTTAGGCAAAGCGCTCAAGATCATGATCGTGCCCAAGCTGGTGGGGGTGGTTGGGTTGCTCACCCTGCCGGCCAATGTGATGACCAGTATCATCTACGCCATCGGCTATGTGTTGAATAAACCGTTTAGAAGTAACAATAAGTACGTGGATTATGTACTGCTGGGGCTGGGGGGCTACGTTAGCGGCACGTCGCTGATTGGCGCACCGCTGATTGTGTCCGTGTTCGCCACTCACGTCGCGAAAGAGCAGTTACGCGACACCATGTTTGTGCTGTGGTTTATTTTGGTCGTGATCAAAATGGTGTCGTTTGTGATTGCGGGCGTTGACCTACAGCTCATTCATCAACTATGGCTGCTGCCCTGTGCCTTTATCGGCCACTTGCTTGGTGAAAAAGCCCACCGCTACTTGCTCAATGCCGATACGGGTCTATTTTTTCGAGTGCTGGGTGCGGTGTTGATTTTAGTCAGCGTCGTGGGGCTGATTCATCCACCTGGGTGAGCGTAGGCGGTTTATATACTGCCTGTTAAAGTCTGCTGTCGGCCTTTAGCGCCGTTTTGCCTAGAATGATCAAGGCAATGGCCAGCAGAGCACATATGACTGCCATGCCAGTAAACACATTGCGCAGCGAATCCAGCCAGATCACCGCTGGAGCCACCACCACTGGGGAGACAAACTGCCCGAAAAAGAAGGTTGAGGTGAAACCGCCAAACACTCGTCCGCGCACCCGCTGTGGGGTAATCCTCATCAGCCATGTGGTTGTGTTGGGCATAAAGGCCCCAAGTCCAAAACCAGAGATCGCTGCGCCCACGATGGCCATGAGGTAACTTTGGGTGAACCCAACAACGAGAAAGCCAGTGGCAGCTAGAAAAAAGCCGAGCACATAGATCGTCATTACCGAGAAAAACGGCTTGTAGTAGCCATAGCAAAAAGCCACGATGCTAGCGGTTAGGGCTGCCGTAGAAAGCGCCACGCCAATTGCTACGCCACTGATCTGCCCCTGTTGGGAAAGCAGGAAGGGCAACTGAGCGGGAAACATATAAAACATGGTCATGCTGATCATGGCGATCAGGTAGGCAAGGCCGGTACGCTTGTAATCCACCTTCACCGGCGCATCACTGGGCTGACTGTTTGTATCGTTGCCTGACGTCGGCTCCTGAAGCATCGCCCAAGCATAAGGGAGCAACAGCACGCCGGTTAGGTAGAGTAGAAACGGGCCGCGCCAGCTCCAGTCGGAAAGTATCCCGCCCAGGTTAATAAAGATTACGCCGCCGAGTGCCATACAGCTGCTTTGCAGGCCAAGAAAGCGTACCCGCTCAGCGCCATCAAAATAGTCGCCTACCAGCGTTGTACTGATACTGAGGATGCCTGCTACGGCAATGCCCATTAGTGCCCGGGAGCTTAACAACAAATCGACACGGTCGATGAAAAAGCCCGAAACCCCCGCAAAGCCGTAGATAAACAGCATCATCAACAGAAGTTTTTTACGTCCAAACCGGTCCGCCAAATAGCCCATAAGCGGGCTGAACAGCGTAATCATTAGCGCCGGAATGGTCAGGATCAGTTGAATGAGTACCTGAGGCTGGTCAGGGAAGTGTCGGCTGATACCCGGCAGGGCGGGTGCGATAATGGCCCCCGACATAACAGTCATAGTGCTGGCGAATAGCAGAACTGTTTTGATATGCGCTAACTGGCGAATGGTCTCTTCCTCTACTTCCATATCACGCTTATTGAAAGAGACTAAGCTTAGCACAATGTTAGCACGCTACCTTTGATGACATGCTGAAAGTAGCCAATGGCGTGGTTGAACGATAGTATTGAGGTAGGATTCGCGCAAACAAAAAACGGCCACTTGCTCTAAGAGCTAAGTGGCCGTTTTCATTAAATTCTTGGTCGGAATAGCAGGATTCGAACCTACGACCTCTGCCTCCCGAAGGCAGCGCTCTACCAAGCTGAGCTATATTCCGAAAGTTGCTGAGGCGTGCTCAACAACGGGACGAATCATACGCAGGCGAAGGGCTTTTTTCAAGCCTCTTTTTTTACGCCCTTTCTTTGTACAACGCGAAAAGCGTTGTCGGTTACGCTTGGCGATCTACGGCTAAGCGGGCAAGTTGAGCCATGCTGTCGCGATAAGGGCTAGGGGGCAGGGCATCCAGTTCGGCTAGCGCTTTATCCGCCATCTCTTCTGCCCGTGCGCGGGTGTACGCCAGCGCCCCGGTGTCGTGAATAATCGCCAGTACGTCGTCTAGCTGTTCAAGACCGCCTTTGCGAATCACCTGACGAATCAGCTTGGCTTGCTCAGGGGCGCCGCGCTCCATGGCGTGAATGAGCGGTAGCGTGGGCTTGCCTTCGGCCAAGTCGTCGCCAACGTTTTTGCCCATTGCCTCGGCGTCGCCTTGATAGTCCAGCAAGTCGTCAATCAGTTGGAAAGCCAGGCCCAGGTAGCGGCCGTAATGCTGCAGGGCGCGCTCCTGTTCTGGCGTAGCTTCTGCGAGCACTGCGCCGCTATGGGAGGCCGCTTCAAACAGCATCGCGGTTTTGCCCAGGATGGTCTCGAAGTAATCCGCCTCGGAAATGCTGGGGTTGCCAATGTTGGTCAACTGCAGTACTTCACCTTCTGCGATCACGCAGGTGGCACCGGATAGGATCGCCATGATGCGCATGGAGCCTACATCCACCATCATCTGGAACGAGCGGGAGTAGAGGAAATCACCCACCAGCACGGAGGGCGCATTGCCCCAGGCGTCGTTGGCGGTTTTTTTGCCCCGGCGCATGTGCGACTCATCCACCACGTCGTCGTGCAACAGAGTGGAGGTATGCATAAACTCGATCAGCGTGGCGAGGGTAATATGCTTGTCGCCTTCATAGCCCAACGAGCGGGCCGCTAGCAGTACCAGTAGCGGGCGCAGGCGTTTACCGCCGCTTTCAATAATGTACTGGCCAATAGTTTCCACCAGCGGCACTTTAGAGTTGAGCTGAGCAACAATGGTGCGGTTGACGGCTTCAAAGTCATCGGCCACCACGGCGTGCAGCGGTGAAGGCGAAGGGCTGGCAGGCGGGGTTGGGGAGACGTTGGCTGTCATGGGTTCCGTTCATCGCGGCGGGTGAGAAAGTGGGGGTCATGCTATGGGGCTGCCTGTAAGGCGTCAAGGTATAGCCGCGCCAAGCAGGCCCAAGCAGGCGTTTGGAAGATTGACAAGCCCCGGTGGCCTTGTGGTATGAAGCGATAGTCGTTATAATCCGCGACCCACTCATCATGCTCCCTGTCAGATGGCTGCCAAAAGAGGCGCCACTCGCAGCAGGTCGATAAGAGCGGAAGGCGATGAGCGTTGGTTACGCGGGGCGTAACCGGCATTAACGACAAGTCCGGAGAGCGACATGTACGCAGTTATTAAAAGCGGTGGTAAACAGTACCGCGTTCAAGAAGGTCAAACCCTCAAGCTCGAGAAAATCGAAGTCGCTACCGGCGAAACGATTGAGTTTGATGAAGTGCTGCTGGTTGCAGACGGCGATGACGTAAACATTGGCGCACCTTTCATTAGCGGTGCCAAAGTTTCCGCTGAAATCGTTTCCCACGGCCGTGGCGATAAAGTGACGATCATCAAATTCCGTCGCCGGAAGCACCACATGAAGCGTCAGGGCCACCGTCAGTGGTTCACTGAAGTCAAAATTACCGGAATTTCTGCGTAAGCAGCCAATTCCCTTTAGGAGGATTTTGCAATGGCACATAAAAAGGCAGCCGGCTCCACGCGTAACGGTCGCGATTCCGAATCCAAACGCCTTGGTGTGAAACTCTTCGGTGGCCAAGCGGCAACCGCAGGTAACATCATCGTTCGTCAGCGTGGCACTCGTTTCCACGCAGGCACTGGCGTTGGCCTGGGTCGTGATCACACGCTGTTCGCTCTGAACGACGGCTTCGTGAAGTTCGAGACCAAAGGTCCGAACAACCGTAAATTCGTCAGCATCGTTTCTGCCTAAGCAACCTCGGTTGCTTTGTGTAAGTGGGTTGGTATGACTTACGCAGTGCGAAGATGACGAAAGAAAAGCCCCGCCATGGCGGGGCTTTTTTGTCTTTTCGATCCCTTTTGCCCGCATAAGGCGGGTGGGGATAGTGCAGTGAGGGCGGCGGAAGCGGCCGGGAGAATCCAATGCAGTTCGTCGATGAAGCCTCGATTATTGTTGAGGCAGGTAAAGGCGGCAATGGCTGTCTGAGCTTTCGCCGCGAGAAATATGTGCCCAAGGGTGGCCCCGATGGTGGTGATGGCGGCCACGGTGGCAGCGTTTATCTGATTGGTGATGATTCGCTCAACACCCTGATTGATTTCAAATTTCAGCGTTTCTACAAAGCTGAAAATGGGCAAGGCGGCATGGGCCGCCAGATGAGCGGTAAAGCTGGTGAAGACCTGCACGTAAAAGTGCCGGTGGGCACCACGGTGATTGATGAAGACACCCTTGAGGTGATTGCCGACGTGACCGAAATTGGTCAGGTCGTGCTGGTAGCAGAAGGCGGCCGCCGTGGGTTGGGGAATATTCACTTTAAATCCTCCACCAACCGTGCGCCTCGGCGCACCACGCCGGGCACCGAAGGCGACCGTCGTAACCTGCGCCTGGAAATGAAAGTGATGGCGGATGTGGGCCTGCTGGGCATGCCCAACGCCGGTAAGTCGACGCTGATTCGTTCGGTCTCTGCGGCCAAACCCAAAGTGGCCAACTACCCGTTCACTACGCTGGTGCCGAATCTGGGCGTGGTGAAGCTGGGTATGCATGAGCACTTTGTAATGGCCGACGTGCCGGGGCTGATTGAAGGTGCCTCCGACGGCGCTGGCCTGGGGCTGCGCTTCTTGAAGCACCTGACTCGCACGCGGCTGCTGTTCCACGTGGTTGATGTGGCGCCGTTTGATGAGTCCGATCCGGTGGAAGCAGCCCAAGCGATTATTCATGAGCTTGGCCAGTTCTCTCCGGCGCTCTCCGAGCGGCCTCGCTGGCTGGTGCTGAATAAGTTCGACCTGCTGCCAGAAGAGGAGCGTGAGGCGCGCGCCCAGGCGATCATTGATGCGCTGAACTGGGATGGTCCCGTCTTCCGCATTTCGGCGATCAGCAGTGAAGGCACCGATAAGCTGGTGCAAGCCGCTTACCGCTGGCTCACCGAGCAGCAGCGCTTGGAAAACGAAGACGAAGAGGCCCATGCCCGCGAGCAGGAGATGCGCCGTCGCATGGAGGAGGAGTCGGTGGCCCGTACCGAGGCCCGCCTTGGCCGTCGTCGTAAGCGCGATGATGAAGAAGACGATGACGATTTCGACGACGATGATTACGATGTCGAAGTGGAGTACGCCCCGTAAGCCAGCGGCGTACTAGCTAGGATAAATCGCGTGAGCGCAATAGCGTGGGAGAGTCGCGACGTGGAAAGCAACGAGCAGTTGCCGGGCCGTGAGGCGCTGAGTAGCGCCCGCCGGGTGGTGGTCAAAATTGGCAGCGCGCTGCTCACTAATGATGGTCGCGGGCTGGACGAAGCGGCCATTGGCGGCTGGGTGGATCAAATTGCCGCCCTGCATCAGCAGGGTAAAGAAGTGGTGCTGGTCTCCTCCGGTGCGGTGGCAGCTGGCATGGTACGCCTGGGCTGGCAGGCGCGTCCGAGCGCCGTGCACGAGCTTCAGGCGGCCGCCGCCGTGGGGCAAAATGGCCTGACCCAGTGCTACGAGCAGCACTTTGCGCGCCACGGCATGCTCACCGCGCAGATTCTGCTCACCCACGACGACCTCTCCAACCGCAAGCGCTACCTGAACGCGCTGTCGGCGCTGCGCACGCTGGTCGAGATGCGCGTAGTGCCGGTCATCAACGAAAACGATACCGTCGTCACCGACGAGATCCGTTTTGGTGATAATGACACCCTCGGCGCGCTGGTGGCGAACCTGCTGGAAGCCGATGCGCTGCTGCTGCTCACCGACCAGGAAGGCCTGTTCGATGCCGACCCCCGCCATAATCCTGACGCCACGCTGATTACTGAGGGGCGTGCTGACGACCCCCGCTTGGCCGCCGTGGCAGGCAGCGGCGGGGCGTTGGGCCGGGGTGGTATGAGCACCAAAGTGCGCGCTGCCCAGCTCGCGGCGCGTTCCGGCGCGGTAACCGTGATTGCCAGCGGTCGCCAGCCGCAGGTAATTACTCGGGTAATGAACGGTGAAGCACTCGGCACGCTGCTGCGCCCGGATCAAGCCCCTATGGCAGCGCGCAAGCGCTGGCTAGCGGGTCAGCTTCAGGTGCGCGGTACGCTGGTGCTGGATGCGGGCGCGGTCAACGTGCTGCGTGGTAAAGGCTCTAGCCTGCTGGCCGTTGGCGTGCGTGACGTGCAGGGCAGTTTTAAGCGCGGCGACATGGTGCTGTGTGTGGATGAGCAGGGCACTCGCGTGGCCAAGGGCTTGGTCAACTACGGGGCCGACGAAGCTCGCCAGCTAGCGGGCCAGCCAAGCCACCAAATTGAAGCCATTCTTGGTTACGTGGAAGCCCACGAACTGATCCACCGCGACAACTTGGTAGTGGTTTAAACGGCGGGTTAGCCACGCCGCTTAGGCGGTAGCGGTACCTGGCGCGGCCAATCATTGGGTACCACCATCAGCCGCGTTAGCGGTCTCTCCTGGCCACTATTTTCCTGGCAACTCTTTTCCCAGTAGTTCTCTTCCCAGCAGTTCTCTCCTCCCTTCGGGTCGTACAGCATCACTTGCTGCGGCCCGTAGCGGTTGACCTGTGCCATCACGGCCTCCATCCGCTCATTGGCGTTGCCAAACGCGTCGAGCAATGGCGGCGCTAACCAGTGGGGCTTTGCTAGCCACGCGACCTGTAGCACCGTGCTGTAGCGTTCGGCCACGCTGGGCCAAGCGTGTTGATGGCACCACCACCCCCGCCGATGCTCGGCCGTTGCCCCGACAGGTGGTGGCAAGTTGGCCTGCCATGGATAAAACAGCACGCCGGGCATGGCAAGCTGTTGGGTCAAGTGATCACTTAGTGCAGCCGTTTCGCTGACATCTCTGGGCGTTAACCAGTGAGCAATATTCGCCTGCGCCGTGCGAGTACGGGAGAGCGGTAGCTGATGATGGAGCAGGTGACTGCACTTCAAGGCCAAACTGTCCAAGCCGCCAGGGCCAATCCAGCGGCTTTGGCTGTTGGCTTCGCCTGGCCCGTCGGGAAGACCAAGATAAAACTTGATCGCTACTTCCAAATGCACCGGCACTGGGTTTGTCCGCGTGCGATAAAGCATATCCAGCTCGCCCAGCGTTGTGCGGCGTTGAGTAATACGCAGATTATTGGCCAGCAGGCGGGTATTAGGGGCGTTATCCAGTAACAGCTGCCATAGCCGCTCATGGTAGTGGCCCATGCGCGTGGCCAGCTTGCCATCCAGGGCCTGCACCCTGGGTAACAGGGTGTCGAGCCACTTATGCTGCTCCTCTGCCAAGCCCAGCGCGGAACGTGTGGGGCGGCCTGGGTAATCGCCAAGGGTCACCAAATCTGGTGTGACGATGAGCCACGCCATATCGCGCAGCACCGCGTGGTGAATTCCATCGCTGACACCTTCGGCGGAGGTTGTCACAAATCTCTCCTATCAATCGGCTCGATATACGACTGAGTTAGCCGCCTGCTGCTACGCTAAACACATTACCTCGCGATGCCAATAAAATCCCCTAGATACACACAAAGGAGTGTTGCATGGGCAGTGCCAAGTCGAAAAAGCAAAAGTCTAAAGCGAAGAAATCCTCGGCGAAAATGTCCGCCACCAATGCGCCGCAGCAGCTAACCCCCGAAACGGGCGCCGCTCTGTTCGAAGATGCCCGCTCGAGGCTTGAAGCGGTCTTCAGCGCGCTGGCGATTCATCCCGATGCCCAGGCCCGGTTGATGCAGCCCAGTCTCTCGCTGCAAGTGAGCGTGCCGGTGCGCATGGACGATGGCAGTTTGAAGGCGTTTCCCGCGTGGCGTGTGCAGTACGACACCAGCCTAGGCCCGGCCAAGGGGGGAGTGCGCTTTCACCCCGGTGTGAATCAGCATGAAGTGACCACCTTGAGCTTTTGGATGGCGGTGAAGTGTGCCGTGGTAGGTTTGCCCTATGGCGGCGGCAAAGGCGGCGTGCAGGTGGATGCCAAGGCGCTTTCTTCGTTAGAGCGTGAGCGCTTGGCGCGGGGCTATATTCGTGCGATTGCCGACATCATGGGCCCTGACCGAGATATTCCTGCCCCCGACGTCAACACCGATGCCACTGTGATGGGCTGGATGATTGATGAGTACGAACATATTCTGCGCGCCCAGGCACCGGCGGCTATTACCGGTAAGCCGCTGTCGCTTGGCGGCTCACCGGGGCGTGTAGAAGCGACCGGACGTGGGGCGCTGACCGTCTTGGATTTGTGGGCAGAGCGTGAAGAGCGCAAGCCGGAAGAGACCACGCTGGCGGTGCAGGGGTTCGGCAATGCGGCCTACCATTTCGCTCGCTTGGCAAGCCAGCGCGGCTATCGAGTAGTGGCGGTTTCGGATTCCAGCGGAGCCATTTATAACGCCGATGGCATAGATGTAGACGCTGCTAAAAAAGATAAAACCCAACAGGGCAAGCTTGCCAAAAGTCAGCAAGGCAAAGCGCTATCCGGCGATGATTTGCTCGCGTTAGAGGTCGACGTGCTGGCACTCGCCGCGCTGGAAAATCAACTGCATAGCGACAACGTGGGCGATGTGAAGGCAGGCGCAGTGCTCGAAATCGCCAACGGACCGCTCACCAGCGATGCGGATGCGGCGTTGGAAAAACGCGGCGTGCCCGTGCTGCCTGACGTGTTGGCGAATACCGGCGGCGTTATCGTCAGCTACTTTGAGTGGCTGCAAAACCGCTCAGGCGAGAAATGGCAAGAAGAGGAGGTCAATCAGCGCCTGAAGCGTCGGCTCAGCGATGAAGCCAACCGGGTGCTGGTCAGGGCGGAAGAGGAGCGAGTCACCTATCGCCAAGCAGCCTATCGGCAAGGCATCGAGCGAATTGCAGAGGCGATCATGGCCCGGGGCAACTGCCAAGACTGTCGCTAACCAGCGAAGCGACAAAACGCAAACGGCGGGCCCGAAGGCCCGCCGTAGGGTGTGTACTCATAGATGCGAGGGTCGCTTAAGCGATTAGTCGCGATCCATCTGGGTGACTTCAAAAGAACCCTGGCGCAGGCTCAGTTCCAGCTCGCGGCCGTTTTGCTCGCGGCCTTCAACATCGATGATGCCGCTTTTATCGATATCGATGCTTTCAAATTCGGTCATACCTTCCTGGCTGGCAGCATTGAGTGCTTGGCGAACGTCATCTTCGCTCATGCCCCAGGCACCGGTAATCAGGCGCTTACGCTCTTCTTGCAGGGTGTCGCCGTTATCCATGGAGAAGTCCACATCGGCGTACCACTCATCGTCCAACCAGCCTTCTACTTCTACACGGCCACGGTCATCAACATTAATCTCTTCAAGCTGAGTGAACCCGTAGTCGGCAGCGTAGGTCAGAATGTCATCAATCCGGTCGACCGGCTGAGTGTCTGCCTGGGCGCTACCTGCAGCAGCGGCAAGCAGAAGAGCAGAGGTCGGGATCAGCAGCATTTTTTTCATAGCGTTCATATCAAATTCCTTCTTTGCTTAGTGAATGCATTGCCAGATGATTCCTGACAAAGGTCAGTCAGCGAATGCGACAGGGTATTTATATCATTGCGGTTCTTTCCTTAACCTGACAAAGCTGTTCATCTAGCGTTCATGTTGCCTTTGGCATCCTACTGTTATGAAAAATACGTCTCTTCTCTCACTCAAGCAGCGCTCCTGGCAACGGCTCCCCTATAAGGGTGCGCTGATGTTGGCGTTGGTGCTCATGCTAATGGGTAGCGCGACCGGTGACCAACATTGGGAAGCGTTACACAGCGAGGTTCGGCGTGGTGATGTAGTGCCGTTGGACACCATTCTTGACTGGCTGGACGCCCACTACATCGGTGATGTGTTGGAAGTCGAAATTGATCGTGATGACGGGCTGGTTGAGTATGAAATTAAGCTGCTTGGCCCCCAGGGGCAGGTGGTGGAGTTTGAGTTCGACGGTCACAGTGGCCAGCTTATGCAAATAGAGGGCGTGCGCATCCGCGAGATGCAGCGTTAAGACGTTTATCTGCGGTCCCCCACCTTCCTGCCTCCATTGGGTTTATTAATAAGGGTTTTTTGATGAAGTGTTTACTGGTAGAGGATGACCAGGCGCTTGCCCGTGAGCTGAATCAAGCGTTGCAAGATAGTGACTGGATCGTTGAGCTGGCGGAAAACGGCCAGGAAGCAGATTTTTTGGTGCGCACGGAGGCGTACGATACGGTCATTTTGGATATTGGCCTGCCCGATGGCGATGGCACTCGCTGGCTCTCTTCTTGGCGGGAGGATGGCATTGATCTGCCGGTACTGATTTTAACGGCCCGTGAACGCTGGGCCGATAAGGCCGCTGGTTTTACCGCCGGTGCCGATGACTACGTCACCAAACCCTTCGAACCCGCCGAAGTGCTGTTTCGCCTGCGGGCCTTGGTGCGCCGTACCCATGGCCATGCGCACCCGGTGCTTAAAGTGGGCGAGCTTAGCCTGGATACTCACACCCAGCATGTCACTTTGGTGGGGCGTCCCGTGAGCTTAACCGCTCAGGAAACCCGCCTATTAAGCTACTTAATGCATGCCGCGCCGCGAGTGGTCAGCCGCAGCGAGCTGTCTGAGCACGTTTACGACCGTGACCACGAGCCCGACTCCAACGTCATTGATGTTCAGGTCAGTCGGTTGCGGCGCAAGCTAGGCGCGTGGCGCATTGCCACGCTGCGCGGTCAGGGGTATCGCCTGTTAGCCGATGAGCCGAGCGATTCATGAGCGCCGATGTGCTCTCTTGGAGTCAGCGCTGGGCTAGCCGCTCCATCAATCTACGCCTGCTGTTGGCGGTGCTGCTCATGGTGCTGCTGGCACTCCCCGTGGCCGGTTGGCTGTTGTCCCATCACTACCGCACCGCTTCGGTCAATGCGTTTGATGAACGGCTGGAAGCGACGCTCAATGTGGTGATTGCTGGGGTCACCTACGACCCGCTGAACCAGCAGCTGAACTATGAGCGCGCCCTGGGCGACTCGCGTTTTGACCATGTCTATTCCGGCTGGTATTGGCAAATCACCGATGAGGCGAACCGCTCGGTCGCATCGCGCTCGTTATGGGATCAGCGTTTGCCGGTGCTGGAGAGCGAGCGGGTGACCGCCCGCACGCTCCCGGGCCCGCGTGGTCAGCAGCTGCGCGTCGTTGAACGTGATATTTATCTAGCGCCGTTAGAAGCACCGCTGCATGTGAGCGTGGCCGCGCGGGACGATGATTTACGCGAAAATATTCAGGAATTTCAGCAGATGCTGTGGCTGGGGCTGTTAGGCCTGGGCGCGCTGTTGCTAGGCGTGCTGGCGCTACAAGTGCGTTGGGGGCTCGCGCCGCTGCGGCGCATGAACGCCAACTTACGTGATGTAGAGCAGGGGCGAGCAGAGCAGTTGGATACTCGTTTGCCCGACGAGCTGGCCACACTGGCTACATCCATGAACGCCGTGCTGGCTCGCGACCAGCGGCTCATCGAACGGGGTCGTCACACGGCAGGCAACTTGGCCCATGCCCTAAAAACGCCGATTAGCGTGATGCGGCTGTTGGCCAAGCAGCTACCAGGCGAGAGTCGCGATACCTGGGAGGCCGAGCTGTCGCGTATCGACAGTGCCGTGCGCCACCACTTGGCGCGGGCATCCGCTGCGGGCGAAGGGGTACGCTTTGCTCCGGTGGCTCTCCAAGGCACACTGGCCCCGCTCATCACCGGGCTTGCCCGGCTAGCGCAGCGCCGCCATATTACCCTGCGCCAAACCGTGGATAGCGGCGTGCGGGTGCATATGGACGGTCAGGACCTGCAGGAGATGGTGGGTAATCTACTGGACAACGCCCTGCGCTGGGCCAACAGCGATGTGCATATCCGCCTGCAGGCACAGGGGAACACGCTGCGGTTGGTGGTGGGCGATGACGGCCCCGGTATGACCCCGCAGGAGTGCCAGGCAGCGGTCCAGCGCGGCAAGCGGCTGGATGAACAGCGTTCAGGCAGTGGCTTGGGGTTAGCCATCGTCACCGACCTTGTCACACTTTATCATGGCCAGATGCGCCTACAGCGCGCCGAGTCTGGCGGTTTAGAGGTAGTCATTGAACTGCCTGTGGTCGCTACTTAACGAGCTTAAGAGCGATGCAACACACAGCACAGAGGGTGTGAAATGACACAAATCGCCACGACGTTACCCGACGTACTGGTTGGGCCTTTGCTGCGTCGGCTATCGCCGTCGCGGCTGATTTTATGGCTGGTAGCGACCCGTCCGCTGACCATGCAGCTGGTGCTGAACCCCGAGCAAGAGGAGCAGCAAACCCACGCGTTAGATAACGCCCACCAGTGCGTGGCGATTGGTCGGCATGCTTATATTCACTGTATCGACCTTTCGCTGCCCACCGCGCTGCCCACCGACACCCGCATTGCCTACGACCTGCAGGTACAAAGCACTGACGGCGCGTGGCAGCCCCTGCCGGAGTGGGCGCCGTGGCTATGCCACGATGACTATGACTACCCAGGGTTTGTGTTGGCCTCTCGCCACCACCGTCTGATGCACGGCTCCTGTCGTAAACCCCATCACGATAGCGCCGATGGCTTAGTGCGGGCCGATAACTGGATAGCCGAGCGCCAAGAGTCACCCGCCGAGTGGCCCGCGTGGCTGCTGATGACCGGCGACCAAGTGTATGTGGATGACGTGGCAGGCCCCATGCTGCGGGCGGTTCATGCGCTGATTGCCCGCCTGGGGCTAGTGGATGAACTGCTTGAGGGCGCTACCGTCGATGACAGCCAAGCGCTGTATAACGCCCCGGAAAGCTACTACCACCGGGAAGCGCTGCTGCCGGATGTCACCAGCAACGCGGCGCTGCGTGAGCGCTTTTTTGGCGGCGTAAAAAAGCCGGTATTCACCTCGGCGAACGCCCAGAACCACCTGATGACGCTGGCCGAGATGCTCGCCATGTACTGCCTGGTGTGGTCGCCCGCGCCGTGGCAGGTGATTGCCTATGACGCCCCGGCGTTAGGCGAAAAAGAGGCCGAGGCTTACCGGGAAGAGCAGGCGATCATCGAAGCGTTCGTAGAGGGTCTGCCTCAGTGCGCGCGGCTGATGGCCCACGTGCCCAGCCTGATGATTTTTGATGACCACGACGTGACCGACGACTGGAACTTGACCGCCGACTGGGAGCGCTGTGCCTACGGCCACCCGTTCTCAAAGCGTATTATCGGCAACGCGCTGGTGGCGTACCTGCTCTGCCAAGGGTGGGGGAACGCGCCCGATAAACTTAATCCGTTGCTACACCAGGCGATCACCCTGTTTGACGATGTTGGCCCGCTGAACCTTGGCGCCCAGGATGCCTTGATTGAGCGGCTGCTGCGCTTTCAGGGCTGGGAGTTCCAGGTACCAGGCACGCCCGCACTCATCGTGCTGGACACCCGTACGCGCCGCTGGCGCAGCGAGCGCAGCCCCAACCGCCCGTCAGGCTTGATGGATTGGGAGGCGCTGATGGAGATGCAGCAGGCGCTGCTGGGCACTAAAAGCGCGGTGATCGTCTCGCCTGCGCCCATGTTTGGCGTCAAGCTGATCGAAAGTATCCAAAAACTCTTCACCCTGGCGGGCAAACCGCTGGTGGTGGATGCCGAGAACTGGATGGCGCACCGCGGTGCGGCCAACGTGCTGCTGCATATCTGGCGGCACTCCAAAACCCCCGGTAACTACGTGATCCTCTCCGGTGATGTTCACTACTCCTTTGCCTACGATATCGTCGTACGCCGCCAGAAGCGGGCTCCAAAGCTATGGCAAATCACTTCGAGTGGGGTGAAAAATACTTTTCCCAAGCAGTTGCTGAATACCTTCGACCGTTTGAACCGTTGGCTCTACGCGCCGTTATCGCCGCTGAACTGGTTCACCAAGCGGCGCAAGCTTAGCATCTACCCCCGCGACCCAGACCAAGCCAGCGCCGGAGAGCGGCTATGGAACGCCAGCGGCATTGGGCTGGTAAGCCTGGATGAGCAGGGCAACCCGACGGATATTCGCCAGCTCGATGCCAGCGGTGGCGATGTGGTCTTTCCACCGCCCGAGGTGCCAATCGACCCGTAAAGTGATTGTGTTTGTCATGCAAATGTCATGGAAATGACGCACGCTTGCTGCCCTAGAACCTTCCTCATGGAGCGTTACGAAACATAGGGATAGTGGACGTTTGATAGGGCAGCAGGCATATGACCGCACAAGAAGCGCAGTGGCTAAATCAAATTATTGCGGCAGAAGAGCTGCATGTGCTTTTCCAACCGATTGTGGACGCCAATCAGCAGGCCATTTATGGCTATGAAGCGCTGATCCGCGGGCCAAAAACGTCCCCGCTTCACTCCCCTCTGCGGCTATTTGATGTGGCGACCCAGGCTGGCCTGCTGGTTGAACTGGACTTGCTGTGTCGGCGGCTCGCCATTCGCCGCTTTGCCGAGCTTGAGCTGCCGGGGCTGTTGTTTCTCAACGTGATGCCGTTAACCATCGTGGAGCGTGACTTCCGCGAGGGGCTGACGCTGAGCTTTATTCAAGAGAGCGGCCTGCCCCCTGAGCGCGTGGTCATTGAGTTGACCGAGCACGTGCCGATTCACGACTACGAACTGATGCGTCAAGCGGTGGACCACTACCGCGATATGGGCTTTCAGGTGGCGCTGGATGATTTAGGTGCCGGGCACTCCAGCCTGCGCCACTGGTCAGAGCTGCGGCCCGACTTCGTCAAGTTAGATCGCCACTTTATCTCTGGTATTGATCAAGAGCCTGCCAAGCGCGAGTTTCTGCGCTCCATTTTGGATGTGGCGCGTAGTCTGGATTGCCAGCTCATTGCGGAAGGGGTCGAGACGGCTGCCGAGCATCTCTGCCTATGGGAGCTAGACCGCGGGTTGGCACTGCTGCAGGGGTTTTACTTTGCCCGGCCAAGCCTTCAGCCGCCCATGCAGCTCAATACGCTATTACCCGCGACGACCCAGCTAAAAAGCCCGGCAGGGCGCACTGCGCACTCTATTTTGCGCTCCATTGAGAGTGTATCCGCGACTTACTCGGTGCCAATGCTTGCCGAACGCTTTCGCGAAGACCCGCGTCTGCGCTGCGTGGCGGTGATCGAAGGGGGCGTCCCCGTGGCGGTGGTGCGCCGCAATACATTTCTGACCCTGTTCACCAATCAGTACAGCCACGCGCTGTACGCCAAACGCTGCGTACTGGAGATCGCCGATCCTAAAATGATCGTGGCGGAGGCGGATCTCTCCCTGGAGGCGCTGAGTCAGCAGCTCACCGACAGCCGCGATATCGAGCAGGAAGATTTCGTGATCGTCGATAGCGACGGTCATTACCTCGGCATGGGCAATATCGTCGACCTGCTGCGGGAAATTACCGCGATTCAAGTGCGCCAAGCGCGCCACGCGAACCCGCTCACCGGGCTGCCCGGTAATATTCTGATTAACGAAACCCTAGCCTCCTATTTAGCCCAAGGCAGCGGATTTGCGGCTGCCTATGTGGATTTAGATAACTTCAAAGCGTTTAACGATGCCTACGGCTACGCCCGCGGCGACCACGTGATTATTTCGCTCTCAAGGCTGCTACAGGCCCAGGTAGAGAGTGCGGGTGGCTTTATCGGCCATATCGGCGGCGATGACTTTATGATGCTGCTACCGCTGGGCCATTGGGAAACCGTTTGCCAACAAATCCTTCACTCTTTTGAAGTGATGGCGCCTGGATTTTACGAAGAAAAAGACCGCCAGCAAGGGGGCATTTCGATAGAGAGCCGTCAGGGAGGCGTGACGTTCTTCCCCTTTGTCAGTGTCTCCATTGCGGTTAAACCGATTACCGACCCCGCCCCCTGCAAGGCGCTGGAGATCGCCGCGCAGCTCTCGGAACTCAAGCACCAGGCCAAGAAAATCGCGGGTAACAGCCTGTTTGTGGAGCGGCGCGGCTGCTGTGTAGGTGGCTGTCGCTAGGTTGTCACGCAGCCGTAATCAAGGCGTAACGAGAGTGTCCTGCCGCTGTCATATCAAAACATCACTATGGCGTTAACACTTCATAACTCGCTTAGGTGATGCATGCATACTCTCTCTTTCTCTCGTACGCTGTTGAGCGCCGCCGTCGCAGGCACGTTTGCACTGGCAGCGGTCACTGCCTCTGCTGATCTCTCTTCGCGCTACGTGGACAACGACGGCGATATGATCGCCGATGTGCCCAGCGATGAGTCGCAGTGGGTTGATCCGGATACGCTGGTGTTTGCTTACACGCCGGTAGAAGACCCAGCCGTTTATGCCGACGTTTGGGCGAGTTTCCTGGATCATCTGAGCGAGGCTACCGGTAAAAACGTCCAGTTCTTCCCGGTGCAGTCTAACGCTGCCCAACAGGAAGCGCTGCGCGCCGGTCGTCTTCACGTGGCGGGCTTCAACACGGGCGGTGTGCCGGTGGCGGTCAACTGCGGTGGCTTCCGCCCCTTCGCCATGATGGCTGCTGAAGACGGTAGCTTTGGCTACGAGATGGAAATCATCACCTACCCCGATAGCGGCATTGAGTCGGTGGAAGACCTAGCCGGTCGTCAGCTGGCCTTCACCTCCGAAACGTCCAACTCCGGTTTCCGCGCGCCTTCCGCGCTGCTGCGCTCTGAGTACGGCCTGGAAGCGGGCGAAGATTTCGAGACAGCCTTCTCTGGCTCTCACGACAACTCCATCCTGGGCGTGGTGAACAAAGATTACGACGCGGCCGCCATTGCCAACTCTGTCGCCAAGCGCATGCTGTCACGCGATGTGGTGAGCGAAGGCGATTACAACGTCATCTACACCTCGGAAACCTTCCCCACCACGGCCTATGGCCTGGCGAACAACCTGAATCCTGAGCTTGCCCAGCAGATTCAGGACGCGTTCTTCAGCTACGACTGGGAAGGCAGCGCGCTGGAAGCCGAGTTTGCCAACTCTGGTGAAGCTCAGTTCATTCCGATCACCTACCAAGAGAACTGGTCAGTGATCCGTACTATCGCCGATGCTAACGGTGTGACGTACGACTGCGACTAATCCATCGGTTGGTCCATGATTTTCTCGGCCAGGAGGGCGACCTCCTGGCCGAGCCGCTATGTAGCCATTAGAGAAGTGCTTGTGAACGCAAGCACGGACGCATAAGACACTGAGGCACCCTCCATGTTGACACTCACCGGCGTTGGCAAACGTTACCCTACCGGCGACCGCGCGCTGACCGATATCCAGCTCTCGCTGCCGAAAGGGCAGGTTATGGCCCTCATTGGCCCGTCTGGTGCGGGAAAGAGCACGTTGATCCGCTGCGTGAACCGCTTGGTAGAACCCACCCAAGGCAGCATTCGCCTGGAAGACGTGGAGCTGACAAAACTCTCAGGCAGCCGCCTGCGTCATGCCCGCCGCTCCATGGGGATGATCTTCCAAGAGTACGCCCTGGTGGACCGCCTGAGCGTGATGGAGAATGTGCTCTCTGGTCAGCTGGGCTATGTAGGGTTCTGGCGCAGCTTTTTACGCCGCTACCCGCAGGAAGCCGTGGCAGAAGCGTTTCGCTTGCTTGAGCGTGTAGGCCTGCCCCACGCGATTGATAAGCGCGCCGATGCGCTCTCCGGTGGCCAGCGCCAGCGGGTGGGCATTGCTCGAGCGCTGCTGCAAAGCCCCAAACTGCTGCTGGTGGATGAACCCACCGCGAGTCTGGACCCTAAAACCTCTCGCCAAATCATGCGCTTGATTCGCGAGCTGTGCGCCGAGCGCGAGCTGGCCGCCATCATTAACATTCACGATGTGGCGCTGGCTCAGCAGTTTGCCGACCGCATCGTTGGGCTGCGTGCCGGGGAGATTGTCTTTGACGGTAAGCCCAGCGATCTGACTAGCGAGATGCTGACCACCATTTACGGCGAAGAGGATTGGGACACGACGCCCGAGCCTGCCGATGACGACGATGAGGAGAGCAGTGGCGCTACGTCTCACGTTACGTCGCCGCAGGCAGCCACAGCACCACATGCGCCGCGCCAGAACCGCTTAGCGAGTGGAGGCGCGCAATGAGCATGACGGACGCTCAAGCCCGCCAGCAGGCCGCCCGCCAAGGCCAGTGGCGGCGGCTGCCGCTGATTGAGAGCCGCCGCCTGCGTTGGGCGCTGGCGCTGGGTTGCGTGGTGTACCTGATGCTGGCGCTGGCATCGGTGGAAGTGAACTGGGCGCGGGTGGCGGAAGGTGCCGGGCGTGCGCTGAACTTTCTCGGCGCGTTTTTGCAGCCGGATTTCGTCAGCCGCCAAAGCGATATTCTGGCGGGCTTGATGGAAAGCCTGACCATGACGCTGACCTCGACGGTGATCGGCGTTCTGCTGGCCATCCCGGTGGGGCTAGGGGCTGCGCGCAATATCGCGCCTTTACCGATCTACGCGGTGTGCCGGGCCATCATTGCCGTCTCGCGCACTTTTCAAGAGGTGATCATTGCCATTCTGTTTGTGGTGATGTTCGGCTTTGGCCCCTTTGCGGGCATGCTCACGCTGGCCTTTGCCACCATCGGCTTTATGGCCAAGCTGCTGGCAGAAGATATTGAAGACCTCGACTGGAAACAGGTAGAAGCCGTGCGTGCCACCGGGGCGAGCTGGTGGCAAACCATGAACCACGCCGTGCAGCCGCAGGTGATGCCGCGTTTGATCGGGCTTTCTATGTACCGGTTGGATATCAATTTCCGCGAGTCATCGGTGATCGGCATTGTCGGTGCGGGGGGGATTGGCGCGACGCTCAACACCTCGCTCAGCCGCTACGAGTACGGCACCTCGGCCGCCATTCTGCTGATCATCATCGCCATCGTGCTGATGAGTGAGTACGCCTCCAGCCATGTGCGTCGCTGGACGCAGTAGCGCGCCGTCGCACACTTGTTGCCAACCCTTTACGTAAAGCCTGAAGGTAAAAGGAATTCTCCATGCCGGTGTCAACTTCCTCAAACGGTGTGCCACAGTGGCAGCGGCGCACCACCCGCGCCCAGTGGTTGCAGTACCTCGCTTGGCTGGCGGGCGTTAGCCTGTTCTTACTCTGCTGGAAAGTGATCTCTGACAACACCATGTGGGTGTTTGTGGAAGACGCTGGCCGCCAGGGTAGCGACCTGATTAGCCGTATGATGCCGCCCCGCTGGGAGTACGCCAGCGAGCTTTGGAAACCCATGTGGGACACGCTCAATATCGCCACCTTGGGCACCGCACTGGGCATTATGATGGCGTTTCCGGTGGCGTTTTTAGCCGCGCGTAACACCACGCCGCACCCGCTCGTGCGCAGCTTGGCGCTGACCATCATCGTCTCGTCGCGCTCGATCAACTCGCTGATTTGGGCCATGCTGCTGGTGACCATTCTTGGCCCTGGCGTGCTGGCGGGCATCATCGCCATCGCGCTGCGCTCGATAGGCTTTGTGGGCAAGCTGCTCTATGAAGCCATTGAGGAGATCCATCCCACACCGGTGGAAGCCATCAGTGCCACGGGCGCCAGCCGCCTGCAGGTGATGAACTACGGCGTGCTGCCGCAAATCATGCCTGCCTTTGCGGGGATCAGCGTGTACCGCTGGGATATCAATATTCGCGAATCGACGGTGCTGGGGCTGGTGGGCGCAGGCGGCATAGGCCTGCAACTGAACGCCTCCATCAACAGCCTAGCGTGGAATCAGGTCAGCGTTATCTTCGCGTTGATTTTCGCCACGGTACTGGTGTCGGAGTGGGTGTCTGCCCGCGTTCGTCACGCCATTATTTAACCTGTCCGTGAAGGGGATAACCGCTATGCGCTTTGCCAACGCCGAGATCACAACGATTGACCTGATGCGCCACGGTGAACCGCAGGGTGGGCGAATGCTACGGGGCAGTACCGACCATCCGCTTAGCGATTCGGGCTGGCAGCAGGTGACCGACGCAGTGATGCGCCATACGGTGGATGGACGGCCACCCTATGATGCCATCGTTAGCTCGCCGCTGGCCCGCTGCCGCGAGTTCGCGCTTTGGTTAGGGGAGGAGTTCGACCTGCCGGTGCAGGTAGACGACGACCTAGCCGAGCTGCACCTGGGCGAGTGGGAGGGGAAAACCTATGCGCAGGTATATGAGCAGGAAGGCACCGAGCAGATGAGCGCCTTCTGGTACGACCCCGCCCGCGCCGCACCGCCCCGTGGTGAAACCCTCGCCGAGCTGGATGCCCGCGTCAGCGAAGTGTGGCGGCGGCTGTTGGTCAATCCTCCTGGTCGCCATGTGCTGGTGGTGGCTCATCTGTTCGTGTGCAACGCGCTGCTGCGCCAGGTGCTGGAGCAACCGCTCAGTAATGGCTTGGTCATGGATTTGCCCTACGCGGCGATGAGCCGCCTGCGCCACGAGCGCCATGCGCTAGGCGAGAGCACGTTTATCGAGTGGATAGGCCGTTAACGACGAGTGATGGAGTAGCGGGTGAACGGCGCTTAGGCCATGATAAGAGCACCAGGCTGACTTGGAGCGTTGCCATGCCGTTTACCCGATTCTCCCCTCTTTTTGCGCTGTTCACCTTACTGCTCTTGGCCGGGTGTGCCAGTAAAGACGTGGCTATGACCCCCGCGCCCAGCCTGCCATCGGGCATCTCGATGGAGCGCGCGTTGATTCTCTCCCATGCGCAGCAGGCGATTGGTACTCCTTACCGCTTTGGCGGCAACTCTCCGGACGGCCTGGACTGCTCAGGCTTAGTCGAAATGACCTACCGAGCGGCAGGTATCCGCGTCCCACGCACCGCCGATGGTCAGTTCCGTGCGCTTCCTCAAGTAGACGCTCCGCGCCCTGGAGATTTGCTGTTTTTTGGCGACGGCAACAAAGCCACGCACGTTGGCATCTACGGCGGCAACCGCCAGATGATTCACGCCCCCGGCAGCGGCCGAGCGGTGGTCAGCGTACCGCTGGACATCGACTACTGGCAGCAGCGCTTTTTAGGGGCGGCAGGTCCAGCCCCTTAAGTGAGCTGCCAGGGTGATACAGGTCAAGGTATATTTTTCTTATCGCTATACACTCGGACTGTTTTGTCAGCTAATCGCATTTAATTGCCCGGCAAAATGCGGCAAACTTGGTAAATAAAGAGTCTATATAGGCCAATAAAAAAACGAGTACGCCGCTTACCTCCCTGAACGATGTAAATTGAGGCTAAGCAACGCGATGAAAGAGATTCTCCACCGCTTACCGATGCGGTTTAAGTTTGCCCTAGTATTGGTGCTGCCTTTGATAGCGCTGGGATGGTTTGCTGCCAGTGGTGCCATTGCCCGGCAGGCAGTGGTTAACGAGCTGTCACGTATGCAAGCACTAACTGCACTGGCTCAACAGGCAGGGGGCTGGGTACATCAAGTGCAGCGGGAGCGCGGCATGACGGCTGGCTTTTTAGGCAGCCAGGGGAAGGTGTTCGGAGATCGGTTGCGCCAGCAGCGTTCAGATATGGATGCTGCTGCGGAAGCTTTTTTCCAACAGCGTGATCAACTTGATGCAACGCTGCTGACCTCCACGATCAGCTCGCAGTTGGCTGCGGTTGAGCAACAATGGCAGCAAAACCAGTCGCTGCGTGACCAGGTAGACCTGCTTAGTGTGGCAACACCGGAAGCGCTAGGCCACTATACAGGGCTTAATAGCTTGCTGATGGTACTCGTTGGCGAGCTTGCCCACCTAACGGGAGAGGGCGCGATTACCCGTCAACTGGCAGCCTATTATAATTTGTTAGAGGCAAAAGATTTGGCAGGTATTGAGCGTGCGCTTCTTTCAAATGTATTTGCTGCCGATGCGATGCCTGAAGCGACCCTGCAGCGTCTCTTGTCATTAATAGGTGAGGAACGGGCATTTCTAGAAACTTTTCGTGTCTTATCTGGTGCTGCTAACCGTGAGGCACTGGAGACAGCTTTGAGTGGCCCGGAGGTTGAGCGCGTGCTGGAGCGGCGCGCACTAGCGATTCAGCAAACGGCAGGCTTCGGGGTAAACCCAGAAGAGTGGTTCGATTGGCAAACAGTGAAAATTGGCCGCTTAAAGGCGCTTGAGGATAGTGTTTCTGCAACTATCGTAAGCGCTACTGATGAGCTTAAGCGCGAAGCACAGCGAGATCTATGGTGGTACTTAGCGATTGCTGTAGTGGCTGCTGTGATTGCCATTGGCATGGCAATACTCATTGTTCGCACCATGACGCGACCGCTTCAGCGAGCGTTGGTAAGTATTGCGGAGCGCGGCGATGACTTGACGCAGCGCCTGCCGGTGCCCGGTAGTGATGAGCTTTCTAGGCTTTATCAAGCGGTAAACGATGCGTCAGCGCAAACAGAACAGTTGATTGCTGAAATGAAGCGCAATGCACAGTCGGTAGCGCTTGCCAGCAATGAAATTGCTCAGGGTAACCAAGATCT
Organism: Vreelandella lionensis; assembly: GCF_044543515.1. NCBI lineage: Bacteria > Pseudomonadati > Pseudomonadota > Gammaproteobacteria > Oceanospirillales > Halomonadaceae > Vreelandella > Vreelandella lionensis. The sequence goes on from NZ_JBITWC010000011.1 coordinate 46,624, forward strand.
TGCTCAGCGCACTGAGGAGCAGTCAGCGTCACTCGTGCAGACAGCTTCCAGTATGGAGCAGATGACCGCCACCGTGCGGCAAAATGCGGATAACGCGCATCAAGCTCAGCGTATGACTGGTGGCGTTGCTAACCAGGCACAAGAAGCTACTGAGGTGGCGATGCAGGCCCGGCAGGCAATGCAGCACATTCATCAGGCGAATGAGCAAGTGACAACCATCGTAACGGCCATCGATAATATTGCCTTTCAAACTAACCTGTTGGCACTGAACGCATCGGTAGAAGCGGCGCGTGCGGGCGAGCATGGGCGAGGGTTTGCAGTAGTAGCTGATGAGGTACGTAAGTTGGCAAGCCGCAGTGCCGAAGAGGCTAGTCAGATCCGCCACTTGGTCAACAATAACGTAGCGCGTATTAACGAAGGTGAAGCGTTAGTTGCCACGACAAGTGACACACTGGAAAAAATTGCTGCGCGTGTGCAGCAGGTGGCGGCACTGGTAGATGAGATTGCGACAGCTAGCCATGAACAGTCAGCGGGAGTTGAGCAGATTAGCCATGCGATGGCACAGCTTGAAGATGTTACCCAGCAGAATGCTTCTTTGGTTGAGCAAGTCGCCACGGCAAGCCGCTCGCTAGATGACCAGGCTGAAGAAATGACCACGCTGGTTAGCCGTTTCCGCGTTGCAGAAATATCGCCACGCCATAGTCAGCAGCTTGCCTACAGTTAATGGCGCTAAGTAAAACGCGAAAAAGGGAACCCTGTGTTCCCTTTTTGTGGGGGAGAGGGGCGTTGGCTTATGTCTGCTGAGGCTAAAGTAGCACGTTGATTTAACGCTATTTAATCTAAAACATATGTAGCAAGACGGTGTTAATATAATCGAAAGTCATTAAATTTAACCAGTTTATACGAGGAGAGCAGAGACGTATGCGCCCGCCCTTGAACGACTCGAAGGAGCAGTCTTTGCCTCACCCCGCTGCCCAAGCAGCATCTTTGCCGTTTAGCGCCGCCACAATGTCAGTGACCGATTCTAGTACGCTTTTAGCGCCTGCTGAATCGGCATTTCGTTACGCTAATGAGGCCATCATCATTACCGATGCTGATAATCTTGTGGTGGATGCTAATCCAGCCTTCTGCGAATTAACGGGGTTGTCGCTAAGTGAAGTTCGAGGCCGGTCGCCGGAAGCATTCAGCATTTTGCCATTCGACGATAGCCGCACCACGCGTTTGATGCGCGAGGAGCTTCAACTGCGTGACCGCAGTAAAAGCCAGATTAGTTATCGTAGCCACGACGGACAGTTTTACCCCGGTATGATGTCGATAAACCGGGTTCGTAATGAGCAGGGCCGAATTGATCATCATGTGATTGTGCTGGCAGATCTTTCTGCCATTCCTTCCCACGCCCGCCACTTGAATCGTGAAGTCTATTTTGATGCATTAACAGGGTTGCCAAACCTGCAGCTGCTGACCCAGCTCATTCAAGAGTCCATCCAGCACGCAGAAAGTCGACAACTGCCGCTGGCGATTTGTTCTCTGGATATTGATCACTTTCACGCCATTAATGCCCGTCTTGGCCCTCAGGTAGGTGATGCTTTGTTATCGGCATTTGCACAACGCATCAGCCATCTACTGTTTGGTGATGATGTACTTGCTCGTATCGGCGGTGATGAGTTTGTGCTGTTGCTTCACCATGGTGTTAAGGAATCGTTTTTTGAAAAGCTGTTGGCCTCCATTCGCCAACCGCTAATCGTTGAAGGCCAGGCAATTTACCTGACTGCCAGTTTAGGCGTTACTTCCTACCCAAGCGATCATGCTCAAGGCGATGTGCTTTTGCGCCATGCCAACCAAGCTATGTATCGCGCCAAGCAGCGCGGCCGGGATACCTACCACCTTTTTGATCCTACTCATGACCTTCTGCTTCAGGTACGCCATGAGCAGCGTCAGCGCTTTATGGATGCACTAAAGCATGGCGAACTACGACTTTTCTATCAGCCGCAGGTAGATATGCGCAGCGGCCAGGTTGTGGGTGTTGAGGCATTAATTCGCTGGCAACATCCCGAACGTGGGCTGTTATCTCCTGGGCAGTTTTTGTCAACTATAGATGCCACCCCGCTGGAAGTGGATCTAGGCGAGTGGGTGTTAGAGCATGCGCTACAACAGCTGACTCAGTGGCAAAATGACGGTATTGAAATACCGATTAACGTCAATATCAGCCCTACGCACCTTTTGGTGAGCAACTTTAGCCAACGCTTAGCAGAGCTGCTTGCCCGCTACCCCACGGTGTCGCCTTCTCTGTTAAAGCTGGAAGTATTGGAAAGTGCGGCAATGCATGATGTGAAAGCTGCGCTAAAAAATATGGCTAGTTGCCAAGCGCTAGGGGTCAGTTTTGCCATTGATGATTTTGGTACTGGGTTTTCGTCGTTAACTCATTTACGCCAACTGCCTGTCGATCTAATTAAAATTGATCAAAGCTTTGTGCGCGATATGCTGAGCGACCAGGATGACATGGCAATTGTCGAAAGCGTTATTTATATGGCGAATCGATTTAAACGTCCAATGCTGGCCGAAGGCGTAGAGACGCTTGAGCATGCCAAGGCGCTAATGGCACTGGGATGTGAGTTAGCCCAAGGGTATGGTATTGCTCGGCCAATGCCACCAGAAGCCGTATCAGAGTGGCTAACACATTGGACCCAGCGTCATGAGTGGCGAGCGTTAGCCACGCTATAGTCGCTCAAATGATTTAGCGTTTAAGCCGCCTGCTCGGGCGGCTCGTCATTGGCAGGCTCACTATCATGCTCGCCACGCGCTTGGTTCATCTCGCTCTGTTTTTGTGCGGCCTCTAGCTTTGCTTCGAGTAAGTACTGCCGTGCTTGAGCGGCAACTTGCAGATCCTTTGGCGATGGATCAGCTGGTGCCATGGCGGCTGCAATCACTGTCTGCATCTTTTCGACTGTAGCTTGTGGATCGCCAGGAACCGGACCGTAATCAATCGGCACCTCACCGGCTACTGCATAGCGTTTGCCATCTGGGCCGACCTCATAATCGTAAGAAGCACCGCCTGTGTAGGGCCCGCCTGCTGTTTGATGAGCCATTTCATGCTGGCGCACTTCTCGATCTGTCTGCTTTAACTGCTCAAGTTGCTGAATCTCTTCCGGGGCTAACGGAGTGCCATCAGGGCGAGTAGGGCCCGCCGTCTTTTCGCTACTCTCTGTACGCTCGTCTGTCTCTTTGCTTGGCTCAGCGTTGGAAAGCGGGCCGTCGGCCTTAGAGCGTTGACTGCCAGCCTCGTTCCGCTCTACCCGCGGAGTAGGCAGGTTGGAAGCCGACCAAGTCGCAGTGGAGCCGGAAAACGCATTTAAAGCAGAAATATCCATAAGCGATTACCGATGTTTAGGCCATTTCAGTTAGCATAGAGTATCTGCGAGCCAGCCGAATTGCGCAACGTTATGCTCTCAATAGACGTCATTATTCATCTAAGTGTCAACGAATGCCTTGCCCACTATGAAGGGCAGTACGACAATGTGCGTACACGAAGTGTAGATGGTCGCTGGGTTGTTTTCCCTGCTCAAGCGCTTAGACGCGTGGTGGGGGAGGAGGGGGTTCATGGTATTTTTCGGTTAACGTTTACCGAGCAAGGCCGTTTTCACGATATTGTTCCACTTAATCGCCGCTGAGCCTGCTTATGCCCCAATATAATGCAAAAATGACGCTGAATGAGCTCGTTTACTCCGTCATTCCTAATTTAAACACCGCCGAGCGTTTAGTGTGCAACACCTTAGATAGCTTGATTGAGTCTGCAGAAAACCCTCTTGATGTCTTTAAGCGCACAGAACAGCGCCAAGCATTTAATTTAGAACTACACCGAATCCGCATGAATATTAAGCATTTGCTGGATCGCTATCGCGCCGATGTTGATGAAATAATGCGAAAAAATGGCGGTGTGGATGGCCCGGTGATTGAGCCAGATGTGTTAGAGGCCGATGCCATTCAAAGTGCCATTGATATTTATCAGCATGTTCGAGCGTTTCAGCGTGGCGAGCAGCGTCATCCAATCCCGCGCCGGTGATACATACATGGCATTAATATTGCCTGTATAATGTGGCACGTGCTTCAGGACTACCCGCCTGAATGCTTGCAGCTCGCCTACCCGGCAGCAGCTGCTTACACATTAGGAGATTACCCATGTCTGCCTCACCTGTCACATTGATGGTGGCTCGTCGCGTCGCGAATAGTCGCTACCAAGATTTTAACCGTTGGCTAAATGAAGGTCGTGAACTCGCGGCTGACTTTCCTGGCTACTTGGGGTCCGGTGTATTGGCGCCCCCTAAAGAAGATGATGAGTATCAGATCATTTTTCGCTTTGACAGCCAGGAAACCCTTTCTGCTTGGGAGCATTCGGCCTCTCGCCATGCTTGGCTTGAGCGGGGTAAAGGCCTTTACGATGCGCCCCATGAGCACCGGGCAACAGGCTTGGATGCGTGGTTTAAGGTAAGCCCTGGAGCTACCCCACCACGCTGGAAGCAAGCCGTAGCCGTCTGGCTGGCGTTTTTCCCCATTTCACTGCTGTTTCAGTGGACGTTTGGCAGTGTGTTAGCCGAGTGGCCGCTCATTCCGCGGGTGCTGGTGAGTACCATGATGCTGACTCCCGTCATGGTGTTTGTGTTTATCCCGCTTTCAACACGTTTACTAGCGCCGTGGTTACAAGGAAAGTGGTCGCCCATGGATCTTTTTGCCCGCTTTCGACAGCAGCATAGAACGTGAGCGTTTGTATTGTTCAGCCTCCTTATAAGTTATTAATCCCTTTCTAAAACAGAAGCTTAAGCGCATATCATGAGAAGTAATGACGATGTCATGATATGTGCTTGCCGTAATATAAGCAGGTCGTCGCTTTCTCCATGAGGTTCAACGCTGCAATAGTGCTAAGCTGGAAAAGCTTGCAGTCAATGGATAACTGACACTGGCCTAGTGCTGGTGTACCAAGTCGCCTCATGGAGTAGTTATGATTCGCGTCCACCATCTAGAAAAATCTCGCTCTCATCGTATTTTATGGCTTTTAGAAGCGCTGAACGTTGATTATGAAATTGAGGTTTATCAGCGGGACCCTAAAACCCAGCAAGCGCCAGACGCGTTAAAAAAGGTGCATCCGCTTGGTAAGTCACCAGTTATTACAGATGGTGATCTAACGGTGGCAGAGTCCGGGGCAATTATTGATTATTTAGTAAATCACTACGGTGAAGGACGGCTACAGCCTGCTACCGATGCGGGCAAAGAGTGGGTGAACTACCGTTACTGGCTGCATTATGCGGAAGGCTCATTAATGCCACTGTTAGTGATGGGACTCGTCTTTAGCCAAATTCCTAAGCAGTCACCGTGGCTAATTAAGCCAATTGCCAAAGGCATTAGTTCAACGGTACAGCAACGTTTTATTCAGCCTCAACTGAAACAGCATCTTAGCCTCATTGAAACGCATCTATCTGAACACGGTAACTTTGCCGGTGATTGGCCTAGCGGTGCGGATATCCAAATGAGCTTTCCCTTGCAGGCGGTGGCGGCCACTCGGTCGTTAGCGGCTTACCCTGCTATTGCTGCCTTTATTGAACGTATAGAAAGTGATCCTGCTTGGCAGCGCGTTGTGGAGCGTGCTGGCCCGCTAACCATGCCAGGTGAGTAAACGCTGCTATGGTGCTCAAGGGAATGTTTGCGCCAAACCGGGCGCTAGGTAATCTCCCTATCGGGTGTGTAAAACGCTACGGAGTGTTAATTGCGTTGTTTACGCTAGGTAGTTGGAGTAGTGCAGCGCTGGCTAACGAGACGCTGCGGGTTGGGGTCTATCATAATCCTCCTAAACTATTTGCTGATGAGCAAGGGCAGTTAAGGGGGGTGTTGGGAGAGCTTTTAGCAGCGATAGCCCATCAAGAACAGTGGCAGCTTGAAAGCCGTGCCTGTGACTTTCAGCAGTGTTTAACATTATTAGAGCAGGGCGACATTGACCTGTTACCCGACGTGGCTTGGAGCGAAGAGCGGGCCCAGCGCTTTGCTTTCCATAGTGAACCGGTCATGCATAGCTGGTCACAGCTTTATCAGTCTAGCGATAGCCGGGTAGAGGCTATTCTTGACCTTGAGCAGCGTCGTGTTGCGATCGTCGATGGTTCTATTCAGCAAAGCTATTTAGCAGCGGTTATTGAGCGTTTTGCTATTGATGTGACATGGCTGAAGGTCGACAGCTTTGCGGCTGGCTTCCGGGCTGTAGCGAGTGGCGATGCGGATTTAGTGGCATCAAATCACCTCTTTGGCGATTGGCGGGCGCATGATTACGGCCTGAATGAAACGCCCATTATATTCCAACCCACTCGGCTGTTTTATGCGGCCTCCCCGACGCTTTCTGCTGATGTACTTGAGCGTATTGATGTGGTTCTGCTTGGGTGGAAGGACGATATGAATTCGGTCTATTACGAGACGCTCCGTGCATGGCGCTCAAATATTTCGTCCGATTCACTGGCCCCGGCATGGCTATGGTGGGGCATAGCGCTGTTGTTACTGGTGCTGGCTTCTGCACTAGGCGGTAATGTGTTGCTTAAGCGGCGGATGACCATCAGTCGAGCGAGATTAACCACGAATGAAACGCTGCAAACTACTATTTTGGACAGTGTTGACGCCTATATTTATATCAAAACACCCTCGCTAAAATACCGCTACGTCAATCGCCAAATCAGTAACCTATTTAATTACCCAGCTGAGCAAATTATCGGCAAGGGTGATTATGAGTTCTTTGACACTGCTAGTGCGGCAGAAATGGCCGAAGTTGATCGTCAAGTGCTGGCCTCAGGTAAAAAAATCACCGTCGAAGAGCACAACGTGTTGCAGGGAAATGAGCGAGTTCGCACGTTTCTATCGATTAAAATGCCACTAGAAATGGCTCCAGGGGAGGCGCCTTGCCTCTGCGGAATTTCCACCGAGCTAACGGAATACCTGGAGATGCAGTCGCGGACTCACCATCTGGTGTTCTACGATGCGCTGACAGGGCTGCCCAATCGCCGCCTATTACTGGAGTCGCTTGCCGAGGTGACTGATCCCGCCGGAGGGCCATGCGGATATAGCGCAATTTTGATTGCGGACCTGGATAACTTCCGCTTGGTGAATGATATTCAGGGCCATGAAAGTGGTGATCAACTGCTGATTAACGTAGCGCAGAAGCTGCAGCAACGGCTTACCGACGATGCTACGCTGGCGCGTTTTAGTAGCGATGAGTTTGTGGTACTGCTGAATGGCCTGGGTGAGCAGCAGAGTGAAGCAGCAGCCAATACTGAGAAGCTAGCGCGGCAACTGCTGGAAGCGGTTGCCCAGCTGCGCAATGATCGCGCGCTGCCCATTAGCGCCAGTATCGGTATCACGCTATTTAACAGTGCAGACCATGGCGTGAACAGCGTGCTGCAGCAGGCAGATATGGCGCTACAGCAAGCAAAAGCGGCTGGTGGCAATACGCTGTGCTTTTTTAATGTGGACATGCAAACCAGCGTGTTAGAAAGAGCTAGCCTAGAGGGCGATTTGCACCAGGCACTGGCTCGTAATGAGCTTGCGTTGCACTATCAGGTTCAGGTCGACCATCAGGGCGTTACTACTGGTGTAGAGGCGTTGCTGCGCTGGTATCACCCTCAGCGGGGCTGGGTTTCTCCGGCAACGTTTATCCCCCTGGCCGAAGAGAACGGGCTGATTGTACCTATCGGCCACTGGGTGTTGCAGTGTGCCTGCGAGCAGCTGGCTAAATGGGCCAACCAACCTTCATATGCGGCGCTGACGATCTCCGTGAACGTTAGTTCGGTGCAGTTTCAGCAGCCGGAATTTGTCCGCGACGTGGAAGGGCTATTGGCCCAAACGCAAGCGCCTCCCGGCCGCTTGGTATTGGAAGTAACCGAAAGCCTGCTTATGCGTGAACCAACCCGGGTGCGTAATACCATGCTGAAGCTGCGCGCTCAGGGGGTCCGCTTTGCGCTCGATGATTTTGGCACTGGCTACTCATCGCTTAGCTACTTAAAACGCCTGCCGCTGGATGAGCTGAAAATAGACCAATCCTTTATCCGCGAACTGCTTACTGATAAAACCGACGCAGCGATTGTTGATACTACGATTCTACTTGCGGTCAGCTTGGGGTTGAACGTGGTGGCGGAAGGCGTTGAGAAAAAAGAGCAGCTCGACTGGTTGAAAGGCCACGGCTGCTACCGCTATCAGGGCTATCTATTTGGGCGGCCCACGCCCATTGAATATCTTTTCGAAGCGTATTAAAGCGTATTAAAAAGCCCGCCCAGTGCACGAGCGCTGGGCGGGCTAGCGTGTTTACCTGCTAAGGCTAGCCAAACAGCGCGAAGCTTTCGGCATTGAGCCACATATGAACCAGGATACTGGCGATATACCCCAGCAAAATCACGGGCGACCAGCGCAAGTGCCCCATAAAGGTATAAGAACCGCGCGCTTGACCCATCACGGCCACACCAGCGGCTGAGCCAATCGACAGCAGGCTACCACCTACGCCCGCCGTCAACGTGATTAGCAGCCAGTGCCCATGAGACATTTCAGGTTCCATGGTAAGTACGGCGAACATGACCGGGATGTTATCAACCACTGCAGACACTACCCCTAGCGCAATATTCGCCCACGTAGCGTTCCAGCCGGTGTAGAGTGCTTCTGAAAGCAGCCCCAGGTAACCCATAAAGCCAAGGCCACCGACGCACATCACTACCCCGTAGAAAAACAGCAGTGTGTCCCACTCTGCCCGAGCAACGCGGTTGAAGACATCAAACGGCACGACGCCCCCTAGCTGCTCCAGCTTTTTGTTGTCACCCAGGCGGCTATAGCGTTCCCGCTTGCGTTCCAGTGAACGGGGCAGGCTCTGGCGTAGGTAGTAACCAAAAAACTGTAGGTAGCCTAGGCCGGTCATCATGCCCAGCACGGGCGGAAGGTGAAGCAGTGTATGACACAGCACCGCTGTGCCAATGGTCAGCAAGAAGAGCGCAATAATGCGTCGCGCTCCGCGCTTGAGCTGTACATCCTCATATACGCTGCTGGGCTTTTGATCTTTAATAAACAGGCTCATTACCATCGCTGGGATCAGGAAGTTAACCAGCGACGGAATAAACAGGATAAAGAACTCCTGGAATTCAATCAGACCGGCCTGCCATACCATCAGCGTTGTAATATCACCAAACGGACTAAAAGCACCGCCTGCGTTTGCTGCGACCACAATATTGATACAAGCAAGGTTAATAAAGCGTTTGTCGCCTTCGGCTACTTTAGTGATGACGGCACACATTAGCAGCGCAGTGGTTAAGTTGTCGGCAATCGGAGAAAGAATAAAGGCAAGGCCGCCCGTTAGCCAAAAAAGCGTACGATAGTTAAAGCCTTTGCGCAGCATCCAAGAGCGCAGCGCATCAAATACTCGGCGCTCCTCCATGGCGTTGATATACGTCATGGCGACCAGCAGGAACAACATTAGCTCGGTAAACTCCAGAAGCGTCACGCGAAACGCGTACTCGGACGTATCCGACATGCCGTTCTGGACATATACCCAGCCAATGAGTCCCCAAATAATACCGGCGGCCACCAGCACAGGCTTGGATTTGCGCATGTGGATTTTCTCTTCGGCCATGACCAAGGCATAGGCCAGGACAAAGATTGCCACCGCGAAGAACCCTACCGCAGAGGTGGTTAAATCAATCTCACCTGTGACCGCGAAAGCGGCTGGGCTAATAAAAAATAATAAGGCCGCTAACAAAAAAGGCCAGCAACGAGTCACTCGAAGCTGGCCTGGGTCATGATGTAACGTCATCATAGTGTGTTTATCCTTATAATGGTTAAAAGAAGGGGGAATAAGCGACGCTAGTTTAGCAAGCGATATTGCGCTGCAATACGGAATAAAACCGAATGAAATCCTGTGATAAATAAGTTATCGCGTCTTTTTTTTGGAAATTATCCGTTTCGCTAATAGTAAATTTCGCCAGATAATGTAATGAATTTAGGCTGAATAATTAGTTAGACGATAGTCGGCTATAAGTAACCCTACCATTACCAGTCAATGTGCTAGACACGGCTTATCGGCACAATGAAAGCCACTTCCAGCCGTCTCAGCACATGTGAGAAATCAAGACGAAGGCCGGTAGGGGGGATCAACGCACAGGTGGGGTGCGGCTATGCTAACGTATGTGGCCCTTGATCCCCGAAGGTATTTTCATGCGCGTTCACCCTCATTCCTTGTGTCGCATTGTTATCCTGTCATTGGCCACGTTGGTACTGGCTACTGCCGCGATGTCTACTCAGGCACAGACACGCATCATTTATAAATCAGCGCTCGCGGGTACGGCTTACCACCAAATGGGCGCTGAGTTGGCACAAGCGATTCGCCAAGACAGTAGTGGCACCGTATTGCTGAGTAATGAAGAGAGCCAAGGCTCCGTGCAAAATGTCATGGAAGTGGCCGCTCGCGAAGGCCTTTATATGTTTACTTCTCCGCCAGCGCTGGTTGCTCAAGCCCTGTCAGGCGAGGAACCGTTTAGCGGTGGAGATCACCGGCACTTTCACACTATTCGAGGTCTCTTCCCCGTCCCATCGCTGACGATGCACTTTGTTATGGCAGGAGACGACGGCACAACGACCATTGATGCCTTGGAAGAGAAGCACATTTTGATTGGGCGAGGCACATTCAGCGCAGGTGAAGCGGCGCGCTACTTTGAACTCTTTGACTTAAAAGACACAGTTCGGCTTGCTGATGCTTCCATCACCAACGGGGCTGAAGCACTACGCAATGGTCAAATTGACGCCTATGTGACCGCTAGCTCTTTCCCTACGCCCAATGTAATGGAAACCGCCTCCTTAGTGCCGATTACCTTGGTGAGCTTTACGGATGAGCAAATTGCTCTTACCGGCGCAGTACGCCAGATCATTCCGGGGGGCACCTACCCCGGCATTGCTGATTGCGTCACCACCACGTCACTTCCAGTGATGGCCTATGCCACTGAAAAAATGGATGACGAGACCGCCTATCTGCTGACTAAAGGTTTCTAGGAGCAGAAGGCTAACCTTGCTGAGCAGTCCGCTTGGTGGGAGGGCGTATCACCAGATGATTTAGCCCATTTGAGCACTCCCCTTCACCCTGGAGCACTGCGTTACTACGACGAAACAGGCATTGAGTTGCCTGAGGGTATACGCCAGGAATGATCGGCATAGCTATTTATCAAATAATAAGGGAGTGCCTCATACTGTTACATACAAGCGTGTTAGTCTCAGCAAAATTGATGGCGGTTGACTTGAGCTGCTTCGCTAAGGATTAACGCGTATGCGTCGTACGTTCGTTGTAAAGATGCTGCTAGGGGCTGCGATTCCTCTCTGCATGACACTAGCCAGCGGCGTGGCACTCTATCTGGCGCTACAAAGTAGTCTCAGTGCCTCTTCGCAAATGCTGCAGCAACAAGCCATTATTGCCTCTGCTAACAGCTTAAAATTGCGCTTTGTAGATGCAGAAACAGGTCAGCGTGGTTATGCATTAACCGGTAGGGAGGAGTTTCTCTTACCGTATGAACAGGCTAGTGCCTCTTTCAGCTTAATGTTTGACCGTTTGGTGCAAATGGTTGAAGACCAGCCAGAGCAGCTTTCGCGCCTCAACAATGCAGGTAATTTGTTTGAGCGCTGGCAGCGCGAGGCAGCCACGATCTCTATTGAACGCCTTCGAAACGGCATCAGCACGCCTGATGTCGAGAATTTAGAGCGTGGCAAACAGCTGGTAGACAGTTTCCGTTTGTTAATGAATGAGTTGACCGAAGCGGCCAATTTGCAGCTCCAGAGCAAACAGCAGGAAAGCGTGATAATTGGTCATCGGGCAAATTTGATTGCCATTGTAGGTTTTGGTAGCGCCGTGCTGGCCGCGTTGGTGATGTGGTTGCTGTTAGCTAACCAAACCTCGCTATCCGTCAATGGCATTACTCAGGCAGCTAAACGTATGGCTGAGGGGGATTGGCGTACGCGAGCCCCTGAAATTGGCCAAGACGAGTTAACAGAAATGGCCCGGGCGTTTAACCAAATGGCAGAGCGGTTGGAGGGGATGGTTAGTGAAGAGCAGAAAGCTCGCCACTCTCTTGCCCAGCGAGTCGATGATATGGTGGCGAGCCGCACAAAAGAGATGCTGGCTATGAATCATCTGGTAGAGATGCTGCAATCCTGCCACCGTCGCGATGAGGCGATTCTGGTATTAGAGTCGATTCTACCCAGCCTATTTACTACCACGTCAGGTGCATTATTTTTAAACGAAGAAAAAGGCGAACACTATCCGCTAGTGGTGAGTTGGGGGCAGCCTGACACCATAGAAAGTAAGCGTTTGGCTGAAGGGGATTGCTGGGCGCTGCGGCGCGGCAAACCTTATGAGATAAGCGGCCAGATAAATCACGAAATTATTTGTGCCCACATTGATAACGTAGGGGGGGGTCATTACTGCACGCCGCTTTCAGCCCATGGCAGCATGTTAGGGGTACTGCATGTTGGCCTCATTGAGGGTCGCCAGAAGGAGTGGGAAAACCGCAAACAGCTCGCCCAAGCGGTGGCCGAGCAAGTATCGTTAAGTTTGGCGAATATTCAATTGCGCGAGCGGTTGCAGCAGCAATCAGTACGCGACCCGCTAACCGGTCTCTATAACCGCCGCTACCTTGAAGAAAGTATCCAGCGCGAGCTGGGCCGTGCAAAACGCGAGCAGGCGCCGTTAGCGGTGATTATGCTCGATCTTGATCACTTTAAATGTATCAACGACAAACATGGCCACTCGGCGGGTGACAAAGTGCTGGTGGCAGTCAGCGAGCTATTAAAGCGTGCGCTGCGAGGTGAGGACTTAATATGTCGGTATGGAGGTGAAGAGTTCACGCTGATTATGCCTGGCGCCACACTCGACATCGCCTTACTCAGAGCTGAGCATCTGCGTAGTAGCATTGAGCAATTGCGTATTGAGGTAGCTGATGACCAGCAGCTTAACGTCACAAGCTCGATGGGTATCGCCGCCTACCCTAATCACGGCGACGATACTCAAGTACTGCTTAGCCTAGCTGATGATGCCCTCTACGAGGCTAAGAGTGCCGGTCGTAATCAGGTCCACATCGCGGCCGAGCCATTTGCTTAAAAAATAGTAAAGCTCAGCGCAATATAAGCCGCGTAGCCACCAAGCAGCGCGGCACCTTCCCAGCGTGATAGTCGCATACCGGTGTAGAGAAACAGCAGCAGAATGCTTGCTGAACCCAGCATGATCCACTGATCAAATTGGCTTACCCGCGCTGCAATCGGTAACGGCTGAAGGAAGGCGGAAATACCTAAAATCCCCAGCACGTTAAAAATATTGCTTCCCAGGATATTACCCACGGCCACATCGGCGTGGCGGCGCAGCGCCGCAATAACCGAAACGGCCATTTCAGGCAGCGATGTCCCCACGGCCACAATGGTGAGCCCAATGACCGCCTCTGAAATACCGATCGACTGGGCTAAGCCAATCGCACCGTACAGCAGCAACTGCGAGCCGCCGATCAGCATGATAAGGCCAAGCACTAGGGCGACAATAATCATCGCCGTAGAGCTAGGAATAGCCGAAAGCTCCTCGGCTTCAGCGCTGTGCATTTGCGCTTCTGGCAGTGACTGGTTGCGCTCAGTCCAATAGGCCCACATAAGATAAGCGGTGAGCATTGCGAGTAATAGCGCTGCTTCCCAGCGGCCTAGGGCACCGCTCCAGGCTAAAACGATAAACAGCAGGCTGGCGGCGACCACAACGACCCCGTCCCGTCGCAAGGCTAACGGATGAACATTCATTGGGCAGATCACCGCGCACAGCCCCAGGATCAGCAAAATATTGCCGATATTGCTGCCCACGATATTGCCCACGGCAATATCAGGCTGCTCTCTAATTGCCGCGTCCACCGACACCACCAGTTCAGGGGCAGACGTACCAAACCCGACCACCACTAGGCCGGTAAGCAGCGGTGAAACTCCCATGCGCTTTGCACCCGCCACGGCGCCGCGAATTAACGACTCACCCCCAAGAAATAACAGCACAATACCGGCCAGCAAGCTCAACCCATACAGCATGTGTCATATCCTTATTGATCCACTCAGCCATTTGCCAAGCGTAAGCCTCTAACATTAGCTGGCTTCATGAGAGCTGCACAGCCCCCCAAGAAGGCCTTTATGTATGCACGTAGTGCAAAAAGCGCTGAACTGGCGCACAAGGGCGGCTGCGAAGTAATGATTATTGGCTATGCTTCCCTTATGTGTGGACGATTCGCATTATTCACCCCGTTAGAACGGCTGGCCAGAAAGGTTGGTGCTTCTGTGCCGGAACAAAAGGTGGTATTTCGCTACAACGTGGCTCCCGGCACGTGGATTACTGCCGTGCGTCAGGCTTCAGAGAACGAACCGCCGGTGATTGACCAAATGTGGTGGGGGTATCGCCCGAGGTGGGCCAAAAGCACGGGGAATCAGCCGATCAATGCGCGTGTAGAAACCGTGGCCACTAATGCTTATTTTAAGTCAGCTTTCGCTAGGCATCGGTGTTTGATACCCGCAGATGGCTGGTATGAATGGATTAAAGACACCAAGCCCAAACAGCCACATTACCTCTGCCGTAAAGACCGAAAACCACTATTCTTCGCCGGCATTTTTGCGGAGCGTGAGGATGGCAGCCTAGGCTGTGCAATCATCACTGAACCAGCCCGAGGCAGCGCTACAGACGTACATGACCGCATGCCGCTGATCCTCGACGATGCTAGCCTTGAACACTGGTTAGCGCCTGATCTTACAGACCGGGAGACTATTCGCAGCATGGTCCACCATTTGGATGCGGATCTGATTGAGCACTGGCCTGTAAGCACCTTGGTCAACAAGCCCGTGGAAGGGCAAGGCGAAGAGCTCATAAACCCTGCCTAAACAGGCCGTTTTCAGACGGCAGGCACAAAAAAAGCACCCGTAGGTGCTTGATTTGTAGGGGTGTCTGGTGGAGGCGGCGTCCACCTGTATGCTGTATCATGCCATACCATTCTGAAGTCATAACCCATTGAAGGCATTGTATTTATTGCTTTTTGCTATCTTGCCCCGTATCGCCTAATATCACCCTATGCTATTTTTTATGGCTAATAGGTTGGCTAATGGGATGGCGTATAGGGGGGAAGGGGTAATGCCAAAGGTAGCGAAAGAGTTAAGCGCGGCTGAAGTGAGGCGGATAGACCGGCCCGGTTTCCACCCCGTTGGTGGTGTCCCCGGCCTGCTGTTACAAGTTAGCCCCGGTGGTGGGCGTTCGTGGGTATTGCGAGTGATGGTAGGCCAGCGCCGCCGTGGCTTTGGTCTGGGGAGCTTCCCCGCCGTTTCCCTTGGTGACGCCCGCAACAAGGCCCGAGAATTACGCGAAAAGCTGGCGCAAGGTATCGACCCGGTAGCAGAGCGCCAAGCCGCCCGCGCCGCCCATATTGCCGCCCAAGCCAAGCGCCTGACGTTTCGGGAAGCGGCTGAACAGTATCACGCTACCAAAGAAAAAGAGTTCCGAAACGCCAAGCACCGTAAAGACTGGATTAGCTCGCTAAAGCGTTACGCCTTTATTCATATCGGGGAATTGCCCGTTGGTGATGTGGAATTGCCCCACGTCCTGAAAGCACTAGAGCCAATATGGGAAAAGAAAACCGAAACCGCGACCCGTGTTCGCCAGCGTATTGAGAGCGTGCTGGCGTGGGCTACTGTGCGTGGCTATCGCAATGGTGATAACCCGGCCCGCTGGCAAGGCAACCTTGATGCAGTGCTGGCTAAGCCCGCCAAAGTAGGAAAAGGCAAGCGACACTTCCCAGCCTTGCCGTGGCAGCGTGTCCCCGAGTTCCTGCAAGACTTACGCACCCGTGAAGGCATGGGCGCTAGGGCGCTGGAGTTTGCCATTCTGACCGCCGCCCGGTCTGGTGAGATACGTGGCGCTACCTGGGATGAAATCGACCTGAGCGCCAAGGTATGGACTATCCCCGCTGACCGCATGAAGGCAGGCAAGCCCCACCGCATACCGCTATCACCCGCCGCCGTTACCCTGTTGGAGTCGCTGCCCCGTATGCAAGGCCAGTCATTGATATTCCCGGCGGTACGTGGTGGCAAAATCAGCGACGTAACCATATTAGCCACCGTAAAGCGGATGAACGCCACCAAAGAGAAGGAAGGCGGCGAACAATACACGGATCCCACCGATGGCCGCCCTGTGGTGCCCCACGGTTTCCGTAGTGCGTTTAAGGATTGGGCGCGCAACCGTTCAAACTATCCCGATGAGGTAAGCGAATTGGCGCTTGCCCACGTCAACAGCGACGCCACCCGCGCCGCCTATGCCCGTGATGAATTGCTGCCCCAGCGTACCAAGCTGATGAAGGCATGGGCTGACTATTGCGCAGAACCGGCCAAAGCCAGCGCCAGTGTCACGTCGATTCGCCAAAGAGCTGAGTTATGAATCCGTAGGACTTATTTGTTGGGATTATGCGTTTCAGACTGATGTTCCATACAGTTGTAGCCTCTTATGGCATATTAACTGTCGAGTAGGGGATGTTGACGATTAATTTTCTAGCCAAGGTGTAAACGTGAGTCTGTATAAAACTCTTTTGAAGCGTAGTCAGTGGCATACAGTGGATATGGCTGCTCAGCTTTTGAGTATTGAGCTAGGTGAGGCGGTATCTGTCGAGCAAGTGGCTGAATGTGCTAAATCGGGTGATTTTCCAATCTTTGTAGATATTTCTATGCCGGCATGGCCCCTAGTTGAGGAGGGTGTTTTAGCCGATTTTTACTGCATTTTTCCTGCGCAGCAACACCCTGCTCCACCTTCACCTATTCTTGGGATGAGAGTAAATGTATACGATACAGAGTGTACCCTCAGTGGGAAGTACCAGCTTCCTCAGTCTGTTGCTTTTTCGGAAGTGTCTGAATGGTATGTGAAAGATTTAGATAGTGGCGAGGCTTTTGTTCCGGCGCACCAGTATGTCAGCACGCCGAGTGGAAAGAGCTTTCCTGAAAGACCGGCAAGGCCAGCGCCAAAAGATTGGCTTTTCAAAAGAGAGGACTTGGAAAGTTTCGTATCAGAACTTCGCTCTGAAGCGGGGGAAGGAGAGAAGCAAAAACGTTCAAGTGATGAGGTGAAGGCTCTGGAAGCGCTTGGGCTTCTCACAGAAGTGATTGCCTATACTGGTACAGATAAGCATAAATATCAGTGGGGGGAGAAGCCGAATTGCACTCAGATTGCCAAGGCTATGGAAACTCAGGCTGGCAATGTTTCAGGCATGGGTGAGGAAAAGCTTAAACGGTTGTTGGGTGATGCATTAGATGCCTATGAAAAAAAATTCAGGTGATTGCCTAATACATTTTACATAACTGTATTTACACCAAAATGCTCGAATGAAGCTTCACGATTCACCTCGTACCCACACGATACGAGGTGAAGCATGACCCCCTACACTTATTTGACCGTTCGCCAAGCCGCCGCCCGCCTAGCGGTATCAGTCCCCACCGTATGGCGTTGGGCGCGTGAACGCCCTGACTTCCCGAAACCACACCGCCTTGGCCCTAACTGTACCCGCTGGCGCTTAGCAGACCTCGAAGCTTGGGAGGAGCAACGCGGGGAGGTAGTGCCATGAGTCCGCGTTTAATTCGATTGGCTATCGCATTAGCTAAAGGCCCCATAACCCGTGAACAGGCTGACCGGATAGCGCCAGCCAGTAATGGCCCTCACTTCATTGGGGAGTTGCGCCGCAAGCTGGAAATCGACCTGAATTGTGACCGCGTACCGTTCACGACAAAAGACGGGGAACCGTCATGGCATGGCCGCTATACGCCCACCCGAGAGGAACGCGCCAAGCTGATGGCGTTTGTGATTGAGCAGGGAGGCAATCTTGATGACTAGCGCAGAAAATAGCCCCGCTGTGGCTGCAACCACTGGCGAGGCTCAAGGTATTACTTCACCCGAAAAGAATAGCACCGTTACCGCCGCCCTGACCATTATCACGTCAACGAAACCGGCACGGTTAACCAAGTGCTACCGGCTGGCTGATGATGGTGAGTTGCTGAAGGATCCCGGCGGGGATATGTCACAAGGTAGCGCCACCGTTTACAGCGTGGATAGTCTGGCGACCTTTGCCCGCTTGTTGCAATCACTCAAGACCAACCAAGCACTGGCCTATGGCCGCCCTGAGCGGTTGAATACCGGGCTGGTATCTAAGCGCCGCTGGCTGGAAGCGGGCCGCCCTGATGATCCTATCCCCCGTAGCAAAGAGCATTTTTCTTGGCCTGCTGGCGCTGGCGTCATGATGGCCGATTATGACCCCGGCGATAGTGCTAACACGCTTTCCCGTGATGACCTGCTGGCTTGCCTTCATGAAGCCGTGCCTGCATTGGCTGACGTTGCCGCGCTGTGGTGGCCTTCATCGTCTAGCCATATCGTGAACACGGAAACCGGCGACGATTTAACCGGCCTGCGTGGCCAAAGGCTGTATTGGCTGGCGCTGGATGCCCGTGATATTGAGCGGGCCGGTAAGGCGCTGCAAACCTACCTTTGGGCCGCTGGCCATGGCTGGGTAGACGTGGGCGCGGCTGGTCAACGGCTGAAGCGTACCTTGCTAGATGCCAGCGTTTGGCAAGCTAACCGCCTGGATTTTGCCGCCGGTGCTGAATGTATCCTACCGCTTGCACAACAGCGAGGCGAGCCGGTGTCCGTTGGTGGTGGTGTGGCTGTGCTGGATACCCAAGCGGTAATTCCCGACCCGGATCCCAGCACCTTGGCTGCTGCTGAAAAGAACAGGGTAGCAGCCATGCTTGCCGCTAAGTCTGAGGCCGATATGGTGCAGGCTGACTATATCGAAACCCGCGCCAGCGAAATGGCAGGCAGTGACGCCAGCGCCGAAACCCTAGAGCAGAGCCGGGAAACCATGAGCCGCGCCCTGAGTCATGCTGTTTTGGCCGGGGACTTTCCCATCATGCTGGTGGCTGACAATGGCAGCCAGCAAGCGCTAACCGTGGGGGATGTGCTAGATAATCCCGACCGTTACCACAACAGCCTGACGCTTGACCCCATCGAACCGAAATACCAAGGCGGTAAGACGGTGGGCAAGCTGTACCTGATGGGTGCCCGCCCGCGTCTGTATTCGTTTGCACACGGTGGCAAAGCGTACAAGCTGAGCAGGCCACCCGCGCGCGTGGAGCTAGTTAAAGGGCGTACCGTGGAAGCAGTGGAGCAGGTGCTTGGCATTATGCGCCGCGCCCCTGATGTGTTCGACTTTGGTGGGCCGCTGGTGAACGCTACCGATGGCCGCGTTTACCCACTGGATGAACACGCGCTAAAGCACTGGCTAGGCGGTGCTACGCAATTTTGGCGCTGGCATAAGCTGAATAACGGGGATCACGCGGAAGTGCTAGAGGATCCCCCAGTAAGCGTGGCAAAGGCCCTGCTATCCCTTGGGGAGCGCCGCCAACTCAAAAGCCTTAGCGCGATTATCACCGCGCCTACCTTGCGCCTTGATGGCTCGCTGCTGAACCGTCCCGGCTTTGATGAAGCTACCGGCCTGCTACTGGAAGCGGAAGGCGACGAAATCCACCCGGTGCCCATGCACCCGACCGGGGAGCAAGTTGAAACAGCGCTAGAACGCCTGATGCTGCCGTTTGCCGACTTCCCGCTAGTAGGCTCCGTGGATAAGGGCGTTTTGCTTGCTGCGCTGCTGACAGCCGCCGTCCGCCCCGTTCTACCCACCGCGCCAGCCGTTGGCTTTGATGCACCCACCCAAGGCAGCGGTAAGACCCTGCTAGCCAAGTGCGTGGCTGTGCTGGCGCTGGGAGAGGTGCCCACGATATGGCCGCATACCCATGCCCGCGATGATGAAGAAATCCGCAAGCGTATTATGACCATACTGATGACCGGTGCCCGTGCTGTTATCTGGGATAACGTCATTGGCGTATTTGATAGCGCCGCCCTGGCTGGCGCTTTGACTTCCCAGCATTACAGCGACCGCATACTAGGCAGAACTGGCCATGCCAACGTGCCTAATAAGGCGCTGTGGCTGCTGACAGGTAACAACCTGACATTGGCCGGGGATTTACCGCGCCGCGTTCTCAAGTGCCGGATTGACCCGGAAACGGATAGAGCCTTTGCCCGTCAATTCGACTTGAATCCCGAAGCCTACTGCCAGCACTACCGCCAACGCATTATAGCCGATGCCCTAACCGTTATTCGTGGCTGGCTGGCATCTAGTGATGCGCCAGCACCGGGGAAGATGGCTAGCTTTGAAGAATGGGACTTGATGGTAAGGCAGCCGGTGGCATGGGTAGCCCGTCATTTTGACCTGCTGGGAGAGTATGCCGACCCGATGGAAGCGGTAGACGCTGCCCAAGCGGCTGACCCCGAGCAGGAACAGTTAGACGCGCTGCTGTGCTCGCTGGCTGATGTGTTTGGTAGCGACCCCTTCACCGCTAAGGAGGTGAAGAGTATCCATGACAGCTATCACGACCCCCAGCTAAAAGACTTCCACTACCCTGAAGAAAAGCAGGCATTGGCGGAAACTATAAGCGAGTTCAAGACAGCAAGGCAGCTAACGACCCGCGCCGTGGGGAACGTGCTCAAGTTCCGGGCTGACCGCGTGGTCAACGGTAAGCGCTTGCGCCGCCGTAATGGTCGGGGAGGCATTGCCGCGTGGGTAATTGAGAACGTCTGACATCCGCTGACTGATATGGTTGCTTTGGTTGGTCTGGTGAGTCTGTTTTCTACCGTCATGAAATAGGCATATCAGAATCTTTATAGATACCCATAGCGAAACAGGGAAAATCTAACCAACCAGAGCAACCAAACCCACCAAACTTACAAACCTGATAATGATAAATTTTATCGCTAATTTTGAACTGTAAATCGTCAGCTACTCGAAAATTTGGAAACTCTTAAAATTAGCGAAAGCACCTGTAATAGGGGCTTTCGGCGTTTTTATTCTAATTGGCTTTCTTAAAAAGTAGGGACATACCCCCGGGGGGCGAGAAAAGAGATGGAACCGGGAGTTAGTTGGGTGTGGCACCGTAGCATTGGCCACACCCCCTCTTTTTTATAAGCTAGGAAAAATTGCTTTTCCAGAGCCTAAATTGAAGCTTCAAGTAATGCAATTTCGTCGATTGTGAGCTCGAAGAGGTCATATACAAGACTATTTATCTGGGATTCAACTTGAGCAATCTCAGATGTAAGGCGGGAAATATCAGCCTTGTTGCGATTGATCCAGTCTTCCCATTCAGTTCTTTCAGAAAGAGGAATGTCACTCTTGAAGACTTTCTTTACCTCAGCCCGGAAGGCCGCGAAGTCGGGTAGAGTCCACCATTCATGAAGTTTAGTGTTCATTTTTGGCTCACGACCTATAGGACATAGGTCAGGTATTCTTCGCGTTAGTTCTATTTGTCGTTCAAGGCGTCTCTCTGCTAGCTCCTGTGCCTGCTGCGCAAACTTGCAAAGTTTTTTTTCTTTTACATTAGATATCTCTGGGATAGGCAGAATTTCTACAAACTGGTTTTTCATCCTAAAATAGCCACCACGAAATACCGTAGTTGCTCCTGTAAAGAAAAACCATGCCACATTAGAATTAAGTAGTGCTAGAAGAGCTAAGTCGTCGCTGGGAATCAGAAAGGTGGTTGCTTCTTGGTAGTAGCCTTTTTTTTCCAATGAAAATGGTCCGCGATTGCAAACTTCTATGTACGCTATCTTGCGAGCTTCAAAAGCAGGGATATACGCTTCTTGGGCTTGCTGTAGCTCGAACCATTCCTGCTTAGTAGCACGTGACTCTAGTCTCTCCTTAAACGGCAAAAGCCAATCTCGGATTGCTGGGTAGTCGTCAATTTTTACTCGTTTTTTAGGTATGTAAATTATCCAGTTACCTTTTGGCTCGGTTCTCCAACGGGATAGTTCATTGCCTTTAAGAATCGGCCTAAGTAATTCGGCTGACCTTGAGTCTTGAGTGCAGAGCCGTTCCTTAGTTTGAGTATCGATGATAAAAGCATCGTTCAGACCCGTCTTGATGCCGTAAAGAGGAGAGCCATAACATTCTTTGAGTGTCTTCTTATCAGCCTTGATTTTTTCTCGAAGAGAGCGAAGCGCTGGATTTTCCAATTCCCAAGAGCCAGATCCAAGCGCATCTTGCGGATAAAGACCCGCTGCTGCTTCCCACGTGGCATGAAAGTTGTTTTCGGGTAATCGGTCTACCTTCCAAAAACGCAGCTCATGTCCCTCCGGCAGAGGGCTGCTCTTCATAGTCAATATGGCCGGGTAAGTAGTCACACCTTTAAAAATCTGAAGGTCGCCAAAATCTACAATAGTTTCAATTGTTGCTTCTTTACGCAGGTAGTTGCGCAGTGGTTTTCCAGATCCAGTTTTAAAAAAAGTATTTGAAGAGATGTAGCCCATCCGTCCACCTGGTTTTAGGAGGCGAAGGCCCTGCTCATAAAAGTAGCAATAGAGGTCTGCTCTATCCGAAGATACTCTATATCGGGCTTCTAGGTACGGCTTAAGTGTCTTAAGTAACTCCATTCGAACGTACGGTGGGTTTCCAAGAACGATATCAAAACCACCTTCTGAAAATACCTTTGGAAAGGCATTGGCCCAAGTGAACCCATGTTCGAGGTAAGCAAAATTGCTATCTTCAATTAGGCTATCGCCCACGCGTATATTTCCATCAAGGCTATCGAGTACCTTGCCTTGCCTCGCTGTTTTTATCCAGAGTGAAAGCTTGGTAATCTCCACGCTTTCGGCATTTACGTCCACACCGAAAAGATTGTTCGTGAGAATTTCGCTATCAGGATCAAAAAGATCCTCTGTGTACCCATCTTTTCCTTCTAAGCTATTGATTTTATTGTTTACTCTCGTCAATTCTGACTTTAGGAAGTCGAAAGACATAATTAAGAAAACGCCAGAACCGCATGCGGGATCGACGATACGCAATGTTTTTAAAAACTCACGATAAGCCTGCCATGCTTCAAGCTCCGCTGTTTTTCGGCGCCAAGGTATTTTGGCGTAATCAGAAAGCGTTGCACCCTTCTTAGCGTATTCTTGAATAATGCTTTTGAAGGTTTCTTCAAAGTGTGTACCGAGTGTTTCCTCCACTATGAAACGAGCGATATAATCAGGCGTATAAATTACTCCATCACGCTTTCTCCGCCCGCTGGTACCTGAGCCTCTCACAGGCTCTTCCGCTTCACCTCGTGCTACGGCTTTGAGGCGTTCGACATCTGTGATGGACTGCTCAAAGATGTGGCCCAATACAGTGACTGAGACCTCTGAAGCGAAGTCATAATCACCGAGGATGTTGAACCCTTCGCAAACAGTGTTGGGCAGAGACAGGTTATCGATAACTTCGTCCGGACGAAACAATCCGCCATTGTAGCGCGGGATTTTCAACTCTTTATTGCCTAAGTTGATTGCATCGAAGAGTCCCTTAAAATTATCCCAAACTGGGCTGGGGTTATACAGGTTGTGGCTCTTAAACGCATTTGACAGGGTTTCACGAGGAAGAAGGCCTGTATCCTCCGCGAATGCTATAAAAAGCACGCGGTCTAATATTTTCTGAGCTATGGCAATAGCTTCCAGCGGGGCAATATTTTCTTCTGCTACGTTTACTGCTGCGATTAACTTCTGCCTAAGATCTTTGTAGTCTTGGTAGAGCTTTTCGGTGATGTCTTTGTCTTCGCGTTGGCTTTCTTTTAGAAGTTCAAGTGTGCGGCCTGATAGTAGGTTCTCCGCAGACAATAACAGCATGAATCGAGCGTATTCCTGGGGATCTGTGAGCTCATCGAGTTGAAATATCTCATAATCAGAGGTGCCTTCCCCAAACCCGTACAGTCGTAGCTCAATATAGTTTGAGACAAGCACCCATTTTACCCCCCTTGCATTCACAGCGTACTCCCATGCCTGTTGTACTGGACTCTTATTCCGGCCCGGCATGATTGCATCAAGGTTGCGTGTATCGGCGCCTTTCAATTCAAAGGGAGCCAGAATATCTGGGGTAGTGCCTCCGAAGTGGCCAAGAGCTAGGTCAACACTTCCTCGTAATATTCCTTGTTCAGACGAAACGGTGTATTCCGCGCTTTGTCCAGGGCCGTGGTATCCAAGCACTCCCTCCACAATTTGGGAAGTAAATTGGCCATGTAGGGAGGTTTCTTTGATACGTCGAATTCGTTTGGAGAGAATTAAGTCTTTCCATCCCTCAAGCGCTTCCAGGTGGCTAGCAGGTATGGTGGCTGGTGAAAGGTGGCGCTGAAGGGTCTTTCGGTTAAATAGGTTCATATATTAGTAATTTTCATTCGTTTGTGTGTGTCCCATAGCCCTTATATACAGCTCTGAGCTCCATCGAGTGTTAGAACCTTTCTCGCAATACACGAGAAACAGGCTCTACGAACTATGCTTGATAGCGTGCAAAAATGATGCGAAGAACGGTATTTATGCCCAACATAACATAGACCGAAATATGATAATCGAAATTAGGGGGAGCTATTTTGCTACTGCTCATCATGCAGCTTGTGTCCGCATGGAAACTCCACCATACACCCCTTAACATTATTACAATGTCATGAATTTTGAGTCCCGCCGAGCTGTTTGGTGACCTAGCTTGGACACTGGGAATTTCTTCAGAACGTGGCCATGGAGAACATCCGACATTGGAGTGTGGGAGACAAGCAGATGCGATGCTGTTAGCACGCTATGGGTCTTGCTGGAGAAGTCCAAATAGAGCTGCATGGTGGTTACAAAAAGCCTTAAAGGTGTAGGCCGGAGAAGGACTTTCCGATGTTGCTTGAGAGTTGTCCTGCATAGCAGCTAGGGGGGGGGCATGAAACTAGGCGGAACCGGGAAGTAGGGACATTTTTTCTAACCGTTCGGTTTACGGTTATTGCTGGAACCTTTCGGCGCCAGCAGAAATGTAAGCGGTGTCACCAGCTTGAAAACAAAAAAAGCGGACAAAGTGTGTTCGTGTCGTGGGCGTGACGTGGAATGTTAAGCTCACCTGCTTACAGGATAGAATAGGTGCAAACTATCACCTCAGGGGATGGCTAATAGGATGGCTAATAAACAAAAAAAGCACCCGTAGGTGCTTGATTTGTAGGGGTGTCTGGTGGAGGCGGCGGGAATTGAACCCGCGTCCGCCAGCACGCGCCCATTGGCTCTACATGCTTAGATTCCGTCATTTGCTTTAGCGCGACTGACTCCGACGGTCAGGATTCAGCCACGCGAGCCTTCTAAAGTTTAACGGTTGACGAGAAGACACCGCCAACCGCGGTCCTATCAGCTTTAGCTCATATCCCCGCAGTGATGAATAGGCACATCACCTTGGGGCCAGACAAGAAGCTAGCAGGGTTTAAGCTGCCAGCGCGCCTTGAGCGTAGTTTTCGTCGTTTGCGACTATTTTTCGTGATGTGGTATTTACGAGATACATCACGCTCTCGGCATGCACCGCAGGGTTTGTCACCGGCGTCGAAACCATGTCGCCCCCTTAGTCAGAGCCGCATTCTAACGTGCTCATCGCTAATTGACCAGTTATGCCTTGTTATGTTCCCGCATAATTCGACCTTTTTGGCGATTCCAGTCGCGGTCCTTCTCAGTGGCCCGCTTATCATGGATTTTCTTACCGGTCACCAGCGCCAGCTCGCACTTCACCTTGTTGCGCTTCCAGTAGAGCTTGAGCGGTACACAAGTGTGGCCCTTGTCCTGGGTGACCGAAAAGATTTTGGCGATCTCTTTACGGTGAAGCAGCAGTTTACGAGTTCGCGTGGGGTCAGCAATTTCATGGGTGCTGGCCGTGTTCAGCGGCATGATATGGCTGCCCAGCAGGAACGCTTCGCCGTTGCGAATTAAAATGTAGGTGTCGGTGAGCTGCGCTTTACCAGCACGCAGGCTTTTCACTTCCCAGCCAGCCAGCGCTAAACCCGCTTCGAAGGTTTCGTCGATATGGTACTCAAACCGTGCCTTCTTGTTCTGGGCAATGACACTGCTGCCGGGGCCCTTACTGTTACCTTTCTTAGTGGCCATGGAACCTCATCGTTGATCTGTCAGTAGCATCCCCCTTCGTTATGTGGGGAGGCGTGATACCATTCAAGGTCTGAAAAAATGTTTCCCATGATACGCTTTGGGCACTGTGAAGTCAGCGGAGAGGTCAATGCCAACCGTTAATCGTACCGCCTTGGTGCGGCACACCCCCCAACAAATGTTCGATTTGGTCAATGACTTCGAACGCTACCCCGAGTTCCTACCGGGGTGCCGACGTGCGCGTTTGCTTGAGCACGACGCCGACCATCTCATTGGTGAGATGACCTTAGGGCGCGCCGGGGTGGAGCAAACCATCACCACTCGTAACGACCTGTTTGCCCCCGAACGCATCGAGCTGTCGCTGGTAAAAGGGCCGTTTAAGCAGTTGAAAGGGCGATGGCTGTTTACGCCCATGGGCGAAGATGCCTGCAAGGTGAGCTTGGAAATGGAGTTTGTGTTTGCCAACCGGCTACTCAGCATGGCGTTTGGAAAGCTGTTCCAGCAAATTGCTGGGCAGCTGGTAGATGCTTTTACCAAGCGCGCCGACGAGATGTATGGCCGATAACCTGCTGAAGGTAGAGGTCGCCTTTGCTCTACCGCACAAACAGCGCATCGTCGCACTCGCGGTAACGGAAGGCACTACCGCACGGCAAGCGGTCGAGATGGCCGATTTACCCAGCCTGTTCCAAGAAGTGCCCAGCGACATTTTTGCACAGGCGCCGCTGGGTATTTTTGGCAAGGCCATTCGCCACCCGGAAAAAGAGCCGCTGCGCGAGGGCGACCGTGTGGAGGTGTATCGCCCGCTGCAGATCGACCCGAAGGCGGCCCGCCTAGAGCGGGCCAAGCGTCAGGCCAAAGAGCAGTAGCCTGGCGCTTACTCGCCAGTGATGGTCGGCTGCGGCTCGGGGGCGGTTTCCGGCGTGGGCGTTCGCTGGCTGGGCAGTGCATCTAGCGGGTCGGCACCTTCAACGGCTGGCCCCATACCGCGGTCTGTGCTCACCGGCAGGTCGCGGGATAGGTCTCCCTCCTGCTCAATGTTGACCAGTCGGCTCGCGTCATCAAACGTGAGCGTGACGCGGCGCTGCTCAACACCTTCATAGGCTTTATCGATGCGGTAGACGTAGTCCCATTCGCGGGAGTCGAAGGGCGCTTCCAGCAGTGGGCGGCCCATTACGTAGGCCACCTGTTCTTGAGTCATGCCCGGCTGGAGCTGGCTGACCATCTCCTGGGTGATCAGGTTGCCCTGGGGGATGTCGCGCTTATAAACGCCGACATAGCTACAGCCACTGACAACGGTCAGGGCGACGGAAAGGGTAATGATACGAGTCAATTTTTGCATTTGAGCCTGTTCTTCACTATCGTGGTTTCGGTCGATGATACCCGACCTAACCTGTTACTGCGAAGAGCAACCATGGCCGATCAGAACCATGAACTACGCAAAGCCGGGCTGAAAGTGACCCTGCCGCGCGTCAAGATCCTGCAGATTCTCGAAAATGCTTCGGGTCAACACCACCTTAGCGCAGAAGAAGTGTATAAAACACTGATTGATGCGGGCGAGGATGTTGGCCTGGCAACTGTCTACCGCGTGCTGACTCAGTTTGAATCAGCGGGCCTTGTGATTCGTCACAACTTTGACGGTGGCCATGCAGTATTCGAGATGACCCAAGAAGACCACCACGACCATATGGTGTGTCTGGAAAGCGGTGAGATCATCGAATTTGTCGATGACATCATCGAGCGTCGCCAGCAAGAGATCGCCGAAGAGCACGGCTACGAGCTAGTGGACCATGCTCTGGTGCTGTACGTACGCCCTCGCGGGTCTGACGTTACACGCCAGGATAGCGGCCCAACGAATCGCAAATAGTGAATCGTTAAAGCGAATAGCCGCGTAAAAAACGCCCCCAGGGTGCCAGCGAATACTCACTGGCGCTCTGGGGGCGTTTTGTATTCAACGGGGGCTTGGGGTAGGGCGCGCCCGTTTGGTGGATCAGTGAGGCAGGCGCTGGCTGGCGTGGAGCATTTCCCGCGCGTGGGCCAGCGTTTGGTCGGAAAGCGTTACGCCCCCCAGCATTCGCGCCAGTTCGCTGATACGGCCGCGCTCGTCCAGTAGCGCCATATGGGTCAGCGTGGTGTCTCGCTTGGCGTGTTTTTCAATATGTAAGTGCTGGTGCGCCTGGGCGGCCACTTGGGGTAGGTGGGTCACGGTCATTACCTGGCCGTTTTCTCCCAGTTTGCGTAGCAACTGGCCAACAATTTCTGCCGTTGCCCCTGAGATGCCCACGTCGACCTCATCAAACACTAGGCTTGGAATCGTCGAATGCGAAGCTGCCACTACTTGAATGGCCAAGCTGATGCGCGACAGCTCACCGCCAGAGGCAACTTTCGTTAGTGGTCGTGCGGGCTGGCCAGGGTTGGCGCTGATCAGAAACTGAACACGGTCTAACCCTTCCGGTGAGGGCGTTTCGCGTGGGGTAACGTCCACTTCAAAACGCGCTTTGCCCATGGCCAAGAAGGCTAGCTGTTGCTGCACCTCTTTGCCTAGATGTACGGTGGCCTTTTGGCGTGCTTCGGTGAGCTGTTTGGCTTCGCTGCGGTAACGCTCGCGGTACTCGGCCACTTGGCTGCTGAGGGCTTCTAAATCATCGTCGCTGGCTTCCAACTGTGCCACTTCCTGTTTGAGCTGGGCGTGCAGCGCGCAAATCTCCTCTGGGGCGACGTGGTGCTTGCGGGCAATGCGGTGTACATCGCCCATGCGCTCTTCCACCCACGCCAAGCGCTCAGGATCTAATTCAGTGGTGCTGGCTAAGCGGTGCAGCTCGCTGGCGGCCTCTTCTACCTGAATGCGGGCGTCGCTGAGCATGGTGAGCGTATTGGCAAGCGTGCCTTTATCGCTGCCGGGTAGGGCGCTGAGGTGGGCGTAGGCCTGGTTGAGTAGCGACAGCGCACCGCCTTCATCGCTTTCACAGCAGTCGGCGGCAAACTGGGTTTCGCGCAGTGTTTCTTCGGCGTGGGCCAGGGTGTGCTGCTCCTCTTCTAACGTTTGCAGCTCGCCTTCGGCAAGGCCCAACTGATCCAACTCCTCGACTTGGTAGCGCAGCAGCTGGCGCTTGGCTTCTACTTCGCTGCCCTCTTCGCTGAGCTTTTTCAGCCGCCGCCGAACGTTGCGCCATTCACGGAATGTTTCAGCAAGCTGTTGGCTGCGTTCGCGTAAACCGGCGTAGTCATCCAGCAGCGCCAAATGCGTTTCTTCGCGCATTAAGGCTTGGTGGGCATGCTGGCCATGAATTTGAATCAGCTGCTCACCCAGGGATTTTAAATCCGCGATAGTCACTGGATGGCCGTTAATCCATGCTTTGGAGCGCCCGTTGGCGGTCACCACTCGGCGCAGCAGGCACTCGTCGGCGGGCAGTTCGCGGGCCACCAGCCATTCGGTAGCGGCGGGCAGGTGCTGGATATCGAAACGGGCGGAGAGGTCGGTGCGCTCACAGCCATGGCGCACGCTACTAGCATCGGCGCGCTCACCCAGGCAGAGGCCCAAGGCACCCAGCAAAATGGATTTACCCGCCCCAGTTTCGCCCGTAATGGCGGTCATGCCACGGGTTAGGTCGAGTTCAAGGCGGTCAACGATAGCGTAGTCTTGGATCGCTAGCTGCGTAAGCATAAGGCCTCCTGAGGCGGTGCGGCACAGAAGCTGGATACTTATCCAATAATTGTTGTTTTATACAGTAGTCGATAACTCACTTCAATGCCCCTCTTGAGATGGCTTTTATGGCCCCCATATAGGCTGCATACGTGGTTAATACCCGCTACTTAACTCAGGTGGCCGCCACCGGCACCGCTACTTATTTCAGGAGCAAGGCATGGCAAAAGAACCGCAAACCCCGTTGGAAGATGAGCTGGCACGCCAAGAGCAGGAAGCAGAAGTGACGGATCAGTCTGCAGAAGAGCGTTTGGTAGAAGGCGAACTGGAAGGACTGATTGACGATGATGCCCCGCTAGAAGGCAGTATCGGTAGCCCCGAAGCCGATGTGCTAGCCGCCCAGGTAGAAGAGCTGGAGCAGAGCCTAGCGGAAGCCAAAGACCAAGCGCTGCGCGCGGCCGCTGAAGCTCAAAACGTACGCCGCCGGGCTGAGCAAGAAGCCGAGAAAGCGCGCAAGTTTGCCCTTGAGAAATTCGTCAAAGAGCTGCTGCCTGTGGTGGATAGCTTGGAGAAAGCCCTGGAAAGCATGCAAGGCGATGCCGCCGAGGTGCACCTTGAAGGTGTCTCCATGACGTTAAAAATGCAGCTAGACGTGCTGAGCAAGTTTGGCGTCGAGAGCATTGAGCCCCACGGCGAGCCCTTCGACCCGCAGGTACACGAAGCCATGGCGATGGTGCCGAACCCAGAGCTAGATCCCAATACCGTGATGGAAGTAATGCAGAAAGGCTATCTACTGAACGGACGCCTCGTGCGCCCGGCCATGGTGGTCGTCAGTCAAAAAGCGAATTAAGCCGCGTTGACGCAACGCAGTAAAAAAAGCCCTTGAAATGCTGCAAGCGGCCCCCAAATAAAGGGCAACCCGCGGGAAAACCCGCAGACGCCAAGTAAGTAACAGCGGCGTAAAACATCAGTTTTGTTTCAACCGAATTCGAGGTTTTTGCTATGGGACGCATTATTGGTATCGACCTGGGCACCACTAACTCTTGTGTGGCCGTGCTCGATGGTGACAGCGCTAAAGTCATTGAAAACGCCGAAGGCGGTCGTACCACGCCTTCCATCATTGCTTACACCGACGATGGTGAAACCCTGGTAGGCCAGGCCGCCAAGCGCCAAGCCGTTACCAACCCGGAAAACACCCTTTACGCCATCAAGCGTTTGATTGGTCGTCGCTTCAAAGACGACGTTGTACAAAAAGACATCAAAATGGTGCCGTATAAAATCGCTGAAGCTGATAACGGCGATGCGTGGGTAGAAGTAAAAGGCAAAAAAATGGCACCGCCGCAGGTGAGCGCGGAAGTGCTGAAGAAAATGAAGAAAACCGCCGAAGACTACCTCGGCGAGCCGGTCACTGAAGCGGTCATCACTGTTCCGGCTTACTTCAACGATAGCCAGCGTCAGGCCACTAAAGATGCGGGCCGTATTGCCGGTCTAGACGTTAAGCGCATCATCAATGAGCCGACTGCTGCCGCGCTTGCCTATGGTATGGACAAGACCCGTGGTGATAAAACCATCGCGGTTTACGACCTGGGTGGCGGTACTTTCGATATCTCAATCATTGAAATTGCCGACGTTGATGGCGAGACCCAGTTTGAAGTGTTGGCTACTAACGGCGACACCTTCCTGGGCGGTGAAGATTTTGACTTGGCGCTGATCAACTACCTGGTTGACCAGTTCAAATCTGACAGCGGCATCGACCTGTCTGGCGACAACCTAGCCATGCAGCGTCTGAAAGAAGCCGCCGAGAAAGCCAAAATCGAGCTTTCTAGCGCGCAGCAGACCGATGTGAACCTGCCCTACATCACTGCCGACAACACTGGCCCGAAACACCTCAACGTGAAGGTGACCCGTGCCAAGCTGGAGTCGCTGGTAGAAGAGCTGGTTCAGCGTTCGCTTGAGCCGTGCAAAATGGCGCTGAAAGATGCAGGCCTGTCCGCTTCTGAAATCGACGAAGTGATCCTGGTCGGCGGTCAGACCCGCATGCCGATGGTTCAGAAGAAAGCGGCTGACTTCTTCGGCAAAGAAGCACGTAAAGACGTGAACCCGGATGAAGCGGTTGCCGTGGGCGCTGCGATTCAAGGCGGTGTATTGGGTGGCGACGTAAAAGACGTTCTGCTGCTTGACGTTACCCCGCTGACCCTGGGTATCGAAACCCTGGGTGGCGTGATGACGCCGCTGATCGACAAGAACACCACCATCCCGACCAAGAAGACGCAAACCTTCTCGACCGCGGATGATAACCAGACGGCCGTGACCATTCACGTCGTACAGGGTGAGCGTAAGCAAGTGTCGCAGAACAAGTCGCTGGGTCGTTTCGACCTCGCCGACATTCCGCCGGCACCGCGCGGTGTACCGCAGATCGAAGTTGCTTTCGACCTGGACGCCAACGGTATCCTAAACGTGTCTGCTAAAGACAAGGCGACTGGCAAAGAGCAGTCCATCGTCATCAAAGCGTCCAGCGGCCTCTCCGATGAAGAGATCGAGCAAATGGTACGTGATGCCGAAGCCCACGCGGACGAAGACAAAAAGTTCGAAGCGCTGGTGCAGCTGCGTAACCAAGCGGATGGCATGATTCACGCCACTCGCAAGACCGTTCAAGAAGCGGGCGACAAGGCGACCGATGACGAGAAACAGGCCATCGAAACCGCCATCGCCGAGCTGGAAGAAGCGGTGAAAACCGATGACCAGGATAACATCCAGAAGAAGCTGGATGCGCTGACCGAAGTTTCCGGCCAGCTGGCGCAGAAGATGTACGCCGAGCAGGCAGAAGCGGCCCAGGCGGGTGGTGAAGGCGCTGAAGAAGCCAACACCAAGCAGGACGATGACGTGGTTGACGCCGAGTACGAAGAAGTCAACGACGACAAGAAGAAGCAGTAACCCACCTCTTTCTGCCAAGGAAAGTGGTGACGCGGGAGGCAACTCCCGCGTTGCTGTTTCCGCGGCCGAGACGCCTATAGTGCGTAGCTAACCAGGAGGCGTAGGACCCATGTCCAAACGCGATTATTACGAAGTCCTGGGTGTCGAAAAAGGGGCCGATCAGAAAGAGATCAAAAAGGCCTATCGCCGTCTGGCGCAAAAATTCCACCCTGATCGAAACCCGGACGATAACACCGCAGCGGAAAAGTTCCGTGAAGTGTCGGAAGCCTACGAAGTCTTAAGCGATGGCGAGAAGCGCGCGGCCTACGACCAGTTCGGTCACGCCGGTGTGGATGGCCAGGGCGGCGGCTTTGGCGGTGGTGGCTTCGGCGGCGGTGGCGCTGGCGATTTCAGCGACATCTTCGGCGATGTGTTTGGCGATATTTTCGGTGGCGGCGGTGGCCGTCGTCGTGGGCCCAACGCACCCGCCCGCGGTTCCGACCTGCGCTACAACCTAGAGCTGGATCTAGAGAGCGCGGTGGCGGGCACCACGGTGGATATTCGCGTCCCGCGCCATATCGAGTGTGACCGCTGTGATGGTGGTGGCGCCGAGCCAGGCTCCACCAAAGAGACTTGCCCCACTTGCCACGGCCACGGCCAGGTACGTATGCAGCAGGGCTTCTTTGCGGTCCAGCAAACCTGCCCCACCTGCCACGGCAGTGGCCAGCACATTAAAGTGCCGTGCCACAAATGTAACGGCGAAGGCCGCGTGCGCGAAACCCGCACTCTCTCGGTGAAGATTCCGCCGGGCGTGGATACCGGCGACCGCATTCGCCTCAATAGCGAAGGTGAGAGCGGCGTCAACGGCGGCCCAGCGGGCGATTTGTACGTTCAGGTCGCCATCAAGCCGCACCACATCTTCAAACGCGATGGTAAGCACCTGCAGTGCGACGTGCCGATCAACTTTGTTGATGCAGCGTTAGGTGGCGAGCTGGAAGTGCCCACGCTGGATGGTCGCGTGAAACTGAAGATCCCGCCGGAAACCCAAACCGGCAAGCTCTTCCGCCTGCGCGGTAAAGGCGTGAAGCCGGTACGCGGCGGTGCCCCCGGCGACCTGCTGTGCAAAGTAGTGTTGGAAACGCCCGTCAACCTCAACGACGAGCAGAAAGACCTGCTTCGCCAGCTGCAAAAGAGCTTTGATGACAGCAATAGTCATAGCCACTCGCCGAAGAAGACCGGCTTCTTCGACAGCGTGAAGAAGTTCTTTGAAGAGATGAAGCCGTAAGGGTGGTATAGCGTCACTACATAAAACGCCTCAGCACTTCAGTGTGCTGGGGCGTTTTTGTATCTGCTTCAGCGCAAAAGGTGATCCATTCGCCACGCTAAGGCCTGTTGATCGGGCTGCCAGCGTTTGGCTCGGGGCAGCACCACCGCTTGACCATGCAACTGCTGAAGCCATGCGTTATCTGGCATAAAGTCATCAAGAATTGGGCTGACATGCCATTTATGGTCCGGCCCCGGCGCGATCAATCGGTTATCCATCGCCCAGTGTAAATTGGGCGTCAGTGCTAAGCCATTTGTAGGGCGGTCGTCGTAGCTTTCGGCGAAAGGAATTAAGTGGGCGGCTTCTACCAGATAACGGTAGTCTGGCGTGATAAAGCGCAAACGAGTGGCGGCACAGCGGTAGTCGTAGGCTTCCAATACCAGAGTGCGAAAAGCGGCTGAGCGTGCCTGCTGTTGATGTGTCTCCTTAACTTCGCCCACTAAGCTATCGGGGTGCTTTTCGTAATCGCCGCTCTCTAGTGCATTGGCTAAATAGGTGTTCAGCGCGTGCTGCTGAGGATCTTCAGCGAAATAGTGCGCTACGATCAGTGCGCTGGCGTTATGAGCCATTTGTTTATTCTGAAAGGCACTAAATAGAGCGCTATCTAGCACTGCCTGTGTGAAGAGTGCCTTTAAACCCTTAAGCGATTTAGGCTGGCCTAAGCTATTGGCAACGTGAGCGATGCTGCTATCAAACACCGGCTCCCAAAGTGCGCCAGAAACGCCTTGGTCGCCCTTTAGGTGCCAAAGTGGCAGGTGAGGGTTAGCCGACTGACGGTCGCCGGTGGCGGCTTCATACAAATCGAAATAACGCGCTAGTAGCCGGTCATCAATGGCAACCGTCGGCGTGTTAATGTGCCCGTTTTGGATTTCACAAATAATCGCCAGCAGTAAGCAGGGCTTATTCGCTGCTAGTCGGCCTCGGCTGCGGCCTACCCGTAGGGCGGTCAGGCTTTTTAGCGTCTCATCTGTCATTGTTGTCTCTAAAATTGCTTAGGCTTGGTTGGAGATTACCACGGCTTTTGATAGTAAGGGCAGTGAGTAGCCGAACACACCGTTGCAAGGAATTCTCATTCGCTGCTTGGCTCTTTTCGCTGTGAGGATTAGGCTAGTAGATAATCACTTCTATTAAATTGGAGAGAGCCGCATGCCTTTATCCCGAGCAGAAATTGCCACCCCATCCGGCGCGCGGTTGATCAACCGCCTGTGTAAACACTGGGCGCATAAGCTTGAGGTGGAGCACAGTGAACAGGACGCCAAGATCGTGTTTGCCAGCGGTACTTGCCTGATGCACGCCGAACCTGATCGGCTACTGGTCTCCATCGAAACCCTGGAAGAAGAGCACTTGGACCAGCTAGAGGGCGTGGTCGAGAGCCATCTAATGCGTATGGCGAAAGACGAGCCGCTGGAGATTGTCTGGGAAAATTGAAAGTGCATGAAGGGCGCTGCCGTTAGCGCCGCATCGCTAAGGGTGGTCTGCTATAATCGCGGCCACCTTTTTTTGTTTCTAGTTGATGCCAAATAGCGCACGCGTAGGAGTTTCCATGACCCGAATTGCCATTGTAGGCGTAGCTGGCCGCATGGGCCGCACGTTAGTCAACGCCGTTGAGCAACAGGCTGATGCCTCGCTTGCAGGCGGTATTGTGGAGCCGGGCAGCTCCCTGGCCGGTGCTGATATCGGCGAGCTGGCAGGTGTGGGTAAGCGTGGTGTGGCCGCCGTGGATTCGCTCGACGCCATTGTGGATGACTTCGACGTGCTGATCGACTTCACTGCGCCCCAAGTTACCTTGGCGAATCTGGCATTTTGCGCCGAGCACGGTAAGCGCATTGTGATTGGCACCACCGGTATGAACGATGAAGAGCTGGCCGAGCTAGATAGCTACCGCGATAAAGTGGCCATGGTGTTTGCCCCCAACATGAGCGTGGGCGTGAACCTGACGCTCAAACTACTGGAAACGGCGGCCAAAGCCCTGGGCGATGAAGGCTACGATATTGAGGTGATTGAGTCCCACCACCGCCATAAAGTCGATGCGCCTTCCGGCACGGCCATTAAAATGGGCGAAGTGGTGGCCGAAAGTTTGGGCCGTACCTTGAAAGAGCACGGCGTGTTCGAGCGGGTAGGGCAGTGCGGCCCGCGTACTGATAAAGAGATTGGCTTTGCTACCGTGCGGGCGGGCGATATCGTGGGCGAGCATACCGTCATGTTCGCCACCGAAGGCGAGCGCATCGAAATCACTCATAAAGCTTCCAGCCGTATGACGTTCGCCAAGGGTGCCGTGCGTGCTGCCCGCTGGGTGGCCAATCAGCCCCACGGTCGCTACGACATGCAAGATGTATTGGGCTTGGAGTAATGAGGTAGGACAGCACGCAGCCTCTCGATATGTGTAGTGCTGGCTGCAGAGCGTAATGTTATGGGTTGCCTCTGAGCCTGCCCGCAGGGTGAGTCGTATGGACTCACCCTTATTTTTGAATGGGCTTTTAGTCTAAATGTGGCTGCGAACAGGACAGAGTGCTGTTTTTGGCTGAGCTGTCAGTAGTTAGAAGAGCGAGCTACTGTGCGGTTAGCAGCATAACCACCGCAAGCAGGGCTGAGGCCCACATGGCAGGCTTGATTTCGTTTAGCTTACCGGTCGCCAGCCGGATCAGCACAAAGCTGATAAACCCAAAGGCAATGCCAAGCGTGATGGAGTAGGTCAGCGGCATTAATATGATGGCCAGAAAGGCTGGGAAGGCTTCTTCAAGACGGCTCCAGTCGATCTTTCCAATGGGCGCCATCATAAACAGCCCGACCAGCACCAGGGCTGGCGCCGTAGCGATACTGGGGACTAAAGACAGCAGCGGAGAGAGAAACAGGAAGGGTAGAAACAGGACGCCAATAACCACGGCGGTGAGCCCTGTACGGCCCCCCTGGGCAACGCCCGCTCCGGATTCGATGAAGGTTTGCGCAGCGCTGGTGCCGAGTGGAGCTGCAATCATTGAGGCGAAAGCATCTACCGTCATGGAGCGCTTAAGGTTGCGAGGATTGCCGTTGGCATCCTTGAGATCCGCAGACTCAGACAAGGCCATAAAGCAGGAGAGTGAGTCGAAGAAGTTAGTGAACAGCATCACGAAAATGAAAGGCAAGTAAGCCACTTTGAGGGCGCCTAGGATGTCGACCTTCATGACCGCTGAGAAGTCCGGCCATGAGGCGAGGCCTTGCCAAACCACTAATACTTCGTCACTCCACAAACGCCCCATAGGGGCTGCCAGCAAAGTGGTTAAGGCGATGCCTAAAATCAGCGCACCATTGAAACCACGTATTACCAAGATTGCCGTGACCATCAGGCCGATAAAGAAGGTGATGAGGCTTGCGTCTAGTTCACCGAGGCTAACCAGGGTTGCTGGATTAGCAACGATAAACCCAGCATTCTTGAGTCCAATAAAGGTGATGAATAGGCCTATGCCGCAGGTGATGGCATAGCGTAATGAGGCAGGAATGGCCTCGATAATCGCTTCGCGAACGTTAAATAGCGCTAGAACCGCGAACAACACCCCCGACCAAAATACGCATCCTAGAGCAACCTCCCACGACAGCCCTGCGCCAAGCACCAAGGTATAGGTGAAAAGAGCATTCATGCCCATGCCAGGGGCGACCAGAATCGGGTTACGAGCGTAAAGGCCCATCGCTAAGCTACTGAAA
Organism: Vreelandella lionensis; assembly: GCF_044543515.1. Classification (NCBI taxonomy): domain Bacteria; kingdom Pseudomonadati; phylum Pseudomonadota; class Gammaproteobacteria; order Oceanospirillales; family Halomonadaceae; genus Vreelandella; species Vreelandella lionensis. The sequence goes on from NZ_JBITWC010000011.1 coordinate 84,220, forward strand.
AAGCTGATAACGACTGTGGCGGATAGGGCCGCAGAGAAAGGGATGCCAGCATCAGATAAGATGGCTGGATTGACCACGATGATATACATCCCGGCCAGGAACGTCGCAATGCCTGCCAGCACTTCGGTCTTCACCGAGGAGCCGCGGCGGCTGACATTGAAGTAATGATCCAGGCTGGTTGTAGCCTGAGTGGGTGGTGAACCGGAATACGGCGTAGGGCTTTGTGGCATGAGGATATTCTCTTTGTATTTATTGGATGAGCTATCGACAATAACAATTTTGACCAATTGGTCAACTAAGGAGAAGCGTAGACAAAAAAATAGTAGGAGGACAACCAAATATATTAATTTCGTATACGAAAATGCTTTCGGAACGTATTAGCGGCCTAACGGGCATGACATGCTGATTGCGAAAGTAAAACGTTATGCATAACGTCATCGGTAGTTTTGGGGCTAGCCGAAAGTCGAGAAATCCTGTAACATTCCAAAAATTTTGGCCCAGTGGCTGCAAAAAGCAGCAAAATATCTACAGTGAAGAGCTGTAGAGAGAGCACCGCGCTTGTTGCACTGGCCGTTAAGTGGGAAAAGTAGTCAGCTAAATGCTGCGCCATGGCTAACACCGTTATGAAGGCCAAGGAAAGAGAACAACAAGCGGGATGAAACCGATTTTTTATTGTCGGCTTCGTCCCGCTTTTTTACGACCCGACGTTTGCACGCAAACGCCGACAACCGGATCGCCGAGCCTGCGCCCACAGGCTCCCACCAGCATGGGAGAACTTGTCTTGAATAACCCCGCATTGAGCAAACCCGCGATATTGGCCCTGGAAGATGGCAGTGTGTTTCATGGAACTGCCATTGGCGCGGATGGAGTCACAAGCGGTGAGGTGGTGTTCAATACAGCCATGACCGGCTACCAGGAAATCCTCACCGACCCCTCTTACACCCGCCAAATCGTCACCCTGACTTACCCGCACATCGGCAACACTGGCATTAACTCTGAAGATGTAGAGTCCGCCTCGATTGCGGCAGCTGGCTTGGTAATTCGCGATCTCCCCCTGCTGGCCAGTAGCTTCCGTTCTGAGCAAACCCTCTCTGATTACCTGAAAAGCCAAAACGTGCTGGGTATTGCGGATATCGATACCCGCCGCCTGACGCGTATTTTGCGCGATAAAGGTGCCCAGAACGGTGCGATTCTGGCGGGTGCCGATGCAGAAGGTGAGGATGCCGTAGAGCGGGCGCTGGCGGCGGCGAAGGCGTTCCCAGGCCTGAAGGGCATGGATTTAGCCAAGGAAGTCTCGTGCAAAGAAGCGTACGAGTGGTCAGAAGGTGAGTGGACCTTGGGCGAAGGCTACGCGGATACCACCCAGGGCGAGCGCCCTTACCATGTGGTCGCGTTTGATTACGGCGTGAAGTTCAACATCCTGCGTATGCTGGCGGCGCGCGGCTGCCGCTTGACCGTGGTGCCGGCGCAAACGCCTGCGGCAGAGGTGCTGGCGATGAACCCGGATGGCGTGTTCCTGGCTAACGGCCCCGGCGACCCCGAGCCCTGTGACTACGCCATCAAAGCGATCCAGGAAGTGTTGGAAACCGACACGCCGGTGTTCGGCATTTGCTTGGGCCACCAGCTGCTGGCGCTGGCCTCCGGTGCCAAAACCGTCAAGATGGGCCACGGCCACCATGGTGCTAACCATCCGGTACAAGACCTAGATACCGGCACGGTGATGATCACCAGCCAGAACCACGGCTTTGCGGCCGATGAAGCGACCCTGCCGAGCAACGTACGTGCCACGCACCGCTCGCTGTTCGATGGCACCCTGCAGGGCATTGAGCGTACCGACCGCCCGGCGTTTAGCTTTCAGGGCCACCCGGAAGCCAGCCCTGGCCCGCGCGATGTAGCGCCGCTGTTTGATCGCTTTATCGCCATGATGCAGGCGCGCCGCTAAGTTAGCCGCGCTGCCTCTCATTGCCTAGTTACGCCGTTTTGATGCTCATCGTCACCACTTTTTGCGGGAACCGTTATGCCTAAGCGTACCGATATCAATAGCATTCTTATCATTGGCGCTGGTCCGATTGTCATCGGCCAGGCCTGCGAATTCGACTACTCTGGCGCTCAGGCGTGTAAAGCGCTGCGCGAAGAGGGTTACCGGGTTATTTTGGTCAACTCTAACCCGGCCACCATCATGACCGACCCCGCCATGGCCGATGCCACGTACATCGAGCCGATTACCTGGCAGGCGGTTGAGAAAATTATCGAAGTCGAGCGCCCGGACGCCATTCTCCCCACCATGGGCGGCCAAACCGCGCTGAACTGCGCGCTGGATCTTGAAAAACATGGCGTACTTGCTAAGTACAGTGTTGAGATGATCGGCGCCAACGCCGACGCCATTAATATGGCGGAAGACCGCGACCTGTTCGACCAAGCCATGAAGCGCATTGGCCTGGAGTGCCCGAAAGCCAAAGTGGCGCACACCATGGACGAGGCGTGGGAAATTCAGGCAGAGCTTGGCTTCCCGACGATTATTCGCCCTTCCTACACCATGGGCGGCTCCGGCGGCGGCGTGGCGTACAACAAGGAAGAGTTCGAAGAGATCTGTACCCGCGGTTTCGAGCTTTCTAACAACCACGAGCTGCTCATCGATGAGTCGCTGCTGGGTTGGAAAGAGTACGAAATGGAAGTGGTGCGCGACAAAAACGATAACTGCATTATCGTCTGCGCGATTGAAAACTTTGACCCGATGGGCGTACACACCGGCGACTCCATCACCGTGGCGCCGGCGCAAACGCTGACCGATAAAGAGTACCAGATCATGCGGGACGCGAGCCTCGCGGTACTGCGTGAGATCGGCGTAGAAACCGGTGGCTCCAACGTACAGTTTGGTATGGATCCGAAAACCGGTCGTCTGGTCGTGATCGAGATGAACCCGCGTGTGTCGCGCTCCTCGGCGCTGGCATCGAAAGCCACCGGTTTCCCGATTGCCAAGATCGCCGCGAAGCTGGCGGTGGGTTACACCCTTGATGAGCTTCAGAACGACATTACTGGCGGTCAAACGCCAGCGTCGTTTGAGCCGTCCATCGACTATGTCGTGACCAAAATTCCGCGCTTTACGTTCGAGAAATTCCCCCAGGCTAACGACCGCCTGACCACCCAGATGAAGTCGGTGGGTGAGGTGATGGCGATTGGCCGCACGTTCCAAGAGTCGCTGCAAAAAGCGCTGCGCGGGTTGGAAACCGGTAACGACGGCCTCGATCCGATCGTGACCGAATTCACCGATGAAGCCATGGCCCAAATCAAGGGCGAGCTGCAGGCGGCGGGTGCCGAGCGTATCTTCTTCGTGGCTGATGCTATGCGCGCTGGTATGAGCGTGGGTGAGATCTTTGCGCTGACCAACATCGACCGCTGGTTCCTGGTGCAGATTGAAGACCTGGTGCTAACCGAAAACGCTGTTGCTAAGCGTGCGCTGGCTGATTTCTCTGCCCGTGAGCTTTATCAGCTCAAGCGTAAAGGCTTTGGTGATGCGCGTTTAGCCAAGCTCCTGGGCGTGTCGGAAAAAGAGTTCCGCAAAACCCGCCAGGACGCAGGCATTCGCCCGGTGTACAAGCGCGTGGACACCTGTGCTGCCGAGTTTGCGTCGGATACCGCCTACATGTACTCCACCTACGAGGAAGAGTGCGAAGCGGACGTCTCTGATCGTCAGAAAATCATGGTGCTGGGCGGTGGGCCGAACCGTATTGGCCAGGGCATCGAGTTTGACTACTGCTGCGTTCACGCCGCCTTCGCCATGCGCGACGACGGCTATGAAACCATCATGGTCAACTGTAACCCGGAAACCGTTTCTACCGACTACGACACCTCTGATCGCCTCTACTTCGAGCCCGTCACGCTGGAAGACGTGCTGGAAATTGCCGATAAAGAGAAGCCGGTGGGCGTGATTGTACAGTTCGGCGGCCAAACCCCACTGAAGCTGGCTCGCGAGCTGGAAGCCGCAGGCGTGCCGATTATCGGCACCACGCCGGACGCCATTGACCGCGCTGAAGACCGCGAGCGCTTCCAGGTAATGATCGACAAGCTTGGCCTGAAGCAGCCGCCTAACGCCACCGCGCGCAGCTTTGAAGACGCCTTCGCCAAAGCTGAAAAAATTGGTTACCCCTTGGTGGTACGCCCGAGCTACGTTCTGGGCGGCCGGGCGATGGAGATCGTCTACGACGCCTCCGAGCTTGAAAACTACATGACTAACGCGGTGAAAGTCTCTAACGACTCGCCGGTACTGCTGGATCACTTCCTGAGCGCCGCGGTGGAAGTAGATATCGATGCGGTCTCAGACGGTGAGCAGGTCGTGATCGGCGGTATCATGCAGCACGTAGAGCAAGCGGGCGTTCACTCTGGCGACTCCGCCTGTGCGCTGCCGCCTTACTCGCTGCCCGCTGATGTGCAGGACGAGATGCGCGAGCAGGTCAAGAAAATGGCCGTGGAGCTGGGCGTAAAAGGTCTGATGAACGTGCAGCTCGCGTGGCAGGATGGCGAGATCTACGTGATCGAGGTCAACCCCCGCGCATCCCGTACTGTGCCGTTTGTTTCCAAGTGCATCGGCACCTCGCTGGCCCAGATTGCCGCGCGTTGCATGGCTGGTAAGACGCTGGCCGAGCAGGGCTTCGAACGTGAGATCGTGCCGCACTTCTATAGCGTCAAAGAAGCGGTCTTCCCGTTCAACAAGTTCCAGGGCGTTGACCCGATTCTCTCGCCGGAAATGAAATCCACCGGTGAAGTGATGGGCTCCGGCGATACCTTCGCGGAAGCCTTCTTCAAGGCGCAGCTAGGCGCGGGTGAAGCGATCCCAGCGCTGGATGGCGACCGTAAAGCGTTCCTGTCAGTGCGCGAACCTGACAAGCAGGGGATTATCGAAGTGGCCCGTTCTCTGCTAACATTGGGCTTCACACTTTGTGCAACACGCGGCACGGCAGCAGCGATTGAAGCCGCTGGGCTACCCGTGGAGCACGTCAATAAAGTCTACGAAGGCCGTCCCCATATCGTCGATCTGCTGAAGAACGACGAAATCGCCTACATCGTGAACACTACCGAAGGTCGTCAGGCAATTAACGACTCTTCGATCATTCGCCGTACTGCTCTCGCGCGCAAGGTGCCCTATGCGACCACCTTGGCGGGCGCTAATGCTGTTTGCATGGCGCTAGAGTACGGTAGGGAGATTACGGTGCGGCGCCTTCAGGATCTGCATGCAGGAGCAAGTCAATGAACAAGGTCCCGATGACGGTAGCGGGAGAAAAAAGCCTTCGCGAAGAGCTCAACCACTTGAAGGGCGAAGCTCGCCCTCAGGTGATTGCGGCCATCGCTGAAGCGCGTGAACACGGCGACCTAAAGGAGAACGCCGAGTACCACGCCGCCCGTGAACAACAGGGGTTTATTGAAGGCCGTATTCAGGAAATCGAGAGCAAGCTCTCTGGCGCCCAGGTGATTGATGTCACCAAGCTGCCGAAAACCGGCAAGGTGATTTTTGGGGTGACTGTGTCGCTCTTGAACCTGGATAGTGATGCCAGCGTTACCTATCGCATTGTTGGCGAAGATGAAGCCGACATTAAAGCGGGGCGTATTTCGGTCACTTCACCCATTGCGCGCGCGCTGATTGGTAAAGAAGAGGGCGATGTGGTGGTGGTGAAAACGCCCGGCGGCGACGTTGAGTACGAAATTGAGAGTGTTGAACACCTCTAATGTTGTGCGGATAGCGCCATAAAAAAGGCCCGATGCAGGTAGCTGCTTCGGGCCTTTTGGCTTAGCGGCGCTTGGCGCCGTGTCAGCATAGTACTGTGTGCGTTAGTGCCGCCCGTGATGGTTCTCGAAGCGGGTAACGTTGGAGAGCTTGGGGTTAGCCTTTGGGTTGCGGCGATAAAGCAGCGCCATTTTGCCAATGGTTTGCACCAGCTCGGCGTTGCTGTCAGCCAGCAGCTCGTTGATCATCGCAGCGCGGTCATCCCGTTCGGGCAGAGCGAGTTTCACTTTAATCAGCTCGTGATCATTGAGCGCGCGGCTGAGTTCTGCGAGCAAATTTTCGGAGACGCCGTTCTCAGAAACGGTGACCACTGGGTTCAAATGGTGGCCAATGCTACGAAATGCTTTCTTTTGTGCCTGTGACAAGCTCATGGTATCTTGCGGTATCCCGGTTAGCGCTTAACGTTCCATCTTACGGTGAAATGCCGCTAAGTGAAAGCAATCACGTGAACGCGCCCATCTCTTATTCCAGTGTCAGATTCCCACATGCAGCAAAAGCCTCCAAGCCGTAAACATTCAGTGAGCAAAACCAGCAATAACTGGAAGAAAGAACATTTTGACGACCAGTACGTGAAACAGAGCTGGCAGGATGGCTACCGCTCCCGGGCGAGCTATAAGCTGCTAGAGCTGGATGAGAAGGATAAACTGTTTCGTAATGGTATGACGATCATTGACCTGGGGGCAGCCCCTGGTGGATGGAGCCAAATCGCCGCCGAAAAAGTCGGGCCAGAGGGCGTGGTCATCGCCTCTGATATTCTGGAGATGGATGCGCTGGCAGGGGTGGACTTTATTCAGGGCGATTTTACCGAGGAGAGCGTACTTAACGCGATTCTTGAGCGTCTGGGAAATCGTCCGGTAGACCTTGTTATGTCGGACATGGCCCCCAATATGAGTGGTATGGCAGCCATCGATCAGCCACAAGCGATGTATCTTGTCGAGCTGGCGTTGGAGTTGGCCCGTGAAACGCTCTCGCCCAAAGGGCGGTTTTTGGTAAAGGTCTTCCAGGGGGAAGGCTTTGACGCCTACCTAAAAGAGCTGCGTGGCAGTTTTGACCGCGTGGTTACCCGCAAACCGGATGCCTCACGGGCTCGTTCTCGAGAAGTCTATTTTTTGGCGGAGGGCTTTCGCGGTTAGCCAGTGCTGGCAAGGCCCTGGTGGTATGGGCAAGTGCTATAGCAAAGATTTATCACCACGATTGCCAGACAGGCAAGCGTAAGGTGTGTCACATTATGTACATTGGACGAACGTGACACAGATGGCCCAAAGCCAAATGTGCTTTGGCAATGGTTGAACGTTAAGCTCTAGTGTAAGGTCAGAGTATTAGCGGTTAACTGACGGATTCTTGTAATGAGGGTAGCCCCTTGAACGATATGGCGAAGAACCTGATTCTGTGGTTGGTCATCGCGGCCGTTCTACTGACAGTGTTCAATAATTTCAGTACGGAAAGCGCACCACAAACCACTAACTACTCCCAGTTTGTGCAGCAGGTGCAAAATCAGCAGGTCCGCAGCGTCACGATTGATGGCTATACCATCAACGGTGAGCGCACGGATGGTTCGCAGTTCCAGACCATTCGTCCGGCGGCGGAAGATCCGAAGCTGATGGACGATCTGCTCAGCAATAACGTGACGGTCGTGGGTAAAGAGCCAGAGCAGCAAAGCATCTGGACGCGCCTGCTGATTGCCAGCTTCCCGATTCTGCTGATCCTGGCCATCTTTATGTTCTTTATGCGCCAAATGCAGGGCGGCGCTGGTGGCGGTAAAGGCGGCCCGATGAGCTTTGGCAAATCCAAGGCGAAGCTGCTCTCCCAGGATCAGATCAAAACCACCTTTGCAGATGTCGCAGGCTGCGACGAAGCGAAGGAGGAAGTAGAAGAGCTGGTCGACTTCCTGCGCGACCCCACCAAGTTCCAACGCCTGGGTGGCACCATTCCCCGCGGCGTACTGATGGTGGGCCCGCCTGGTACCGGTAAAACGTTGCTGGCCAAGTCCATTGCGGGCGAAGCCAAAGTGCCTTTCTTCTCTATTTCAGGCTCTGACTTCGTTGAAATGTTCGTTGGTGTGGGTGCATCCCGCGTTCGTGACATGTTCGAGCAGGCCAAGAAGCAGGCGCCCTGCATTATCTTTATCGACGAAATCGATGCTGTTGGCCGCTCGCGCGGTACCGGCATGGGTGGTGGTAATGATGAGCGTGAGCAGACGCTGAACCAGCTGCTGGTGGAAATGGACGGCTTTGAAGCCAACGAGGGCATTATTGTCATCGCCGCCACCAACCGCCCGGACGTTCTCGACCCGGCACTGTTGCGCCCAGGCCGTTTCGATCGTCAGGTGACCGTTGGCTTACCCGACATTCGTGGTCGTGAGCACATTCTTGGCGTTCACCTGCGCAAAGTGCCGCTGTCGGATGATGTGAAACCGCTGCTGATCGCGCGCGGTACGCCGGGCTTCTCCGGTGCGGATCTTGCCAACCTAGTGAACGAAGCCGCGCTGTTTGCCGCACGTCGTAATAAGCGTTTGGTTAGCATGGAAGAGCTGGAGCTTGCCAAGGACAAGATCATGATGGGCGCTGAGCGCAAATCCATGGTCATGACCGATAAAGAGAAGCTCAATACCGCTTATCACGAAGCAGGCCACGCGATTATTGGCTTGGTCATGCCTGAGCACGATCCGGTCTACAAGGTGACGATTATTCCCCGTGGCCGCGCGCTGGGTGTGACGATGTTCCTGCCGGAAGAGGATCGCTACAGCCTGTCGCGCCAGCAAATTATCAGCCAGATCTGCTCGCTGTTTGGTGGCCGTATTGCCGAAGAGATGACGCTGGGTGCTAACGGTGTGACCACTGGTGCATCTAACGACATCAAGCGTGCCACTGAGCTGGCTCACAACATGGTGGCCAAATGGGGTCTCTCGGATGAGATGGGCCCGATCATGTACGATGAGGACGAGTCTCACCAGTTCCTCGGTGGCCCTGGTCAGGGCGGCGGTAAGCTGAAATCTGGCGAAACCACCACGCGTCTTGATAAAGAAGTGCGCAAGATTATCGATGAGTGTTACGAGCAGGCGCGTCAGATTCTTCATGACAACCGCGATAAGCTGGATGCCATGGCAGAAGCGCTGATGAAGTTTGAAACCATCGACGCCAGCCAGCTTAAAGACATCATGGAAGGACGTGACCCGCGTCCGCCGGAAGGCTGGAACGACGGTGACTCCTCCGGTGGTGGAATGCGCGTCAGCGACGATAAGCCAGAAGCGAAAGCGGATGACCAAGCGCCTAACGCGTCAAGCGATGAAGGCGAAGAGGATGACGATGAGCCTCGCCGTCGTCCATCTGACCCGCTAGGTGGCCCTGCAGGTCCTTAATCAAGCCATACTGCTGGTGTTAGCAAAGGCGTCCCATATTGGGGCGCCTTTTTGTTATGCTGTGGGCCAATAGCAGTTACGTTTCTTTTCTATTTTTAGGCGGTAGCATGACACCGAACGTTGATCCTTCATCGCCTTCGCGCCAAGCAGAGAGTGCTTTGCAGCTGCGCTGTGGGCGCCATACGCTTGATCTTTCGTTTCCACGGGTGATGGGTATTTTGAACGTCACGCCTGATTCGTTCTCCGATGGTGGTCAGCATGTTGCCTTAGACGATGCGCTACGCCACGCCGAGCGCATGCTGGCCGAAGGCGCTGCCTTGATTGATGTGGGCGGCGAATCGACCCGTCCAGGCGCTATGGCGGTTTCTGAGCAGCAAGAGCTAGACCGTGTCGCACCCGTAGTGGAAGCGCTGGTGCGCGAACTAGATGCGTTGGTATCGGTGGATACCAGCAGCGCCACGGTAATTCGTGAAGCCAGCGCCTTAGGGGCGGGGATGATTAACGATGTGCGTGCGCTAGAGCGCGAGGGCGCACTGGCAGCTGCTGCCAGCAGCGGTTTGCCTGTGTGTCTGATGCACCGCCAGGGCGAGCCGCAGAACATGCAGCACTCTCCTGAGTACAGCGAGCCCGTAGAGCGTGCGGTCGCGGCGTATTTATCCGAGCGTATCGATGCTTGTGAAGCGGCAGGGCTGCGCCGTCATCGTCTTTTGATCGACCCTGGCTTTGGGTTTGGCAAAACCGTCGAGCATAACCTGCGTTTGCTCAAGTATATGGAGTCGCTGCTCGCGCTTGATCTGCCGATATTGGTAGGCATGTCACGTAAAAGCATGATTGGCAAAGTACTGGGTCGTTCGGTAGAAGAACGGTTAGCTGGCGGCTTGGCTTTGTCGGCTATGGCGGTTGAGCGTGGGGCGAGCATTCTACGAGTGCATGATGTTGGGCCTACAGTGGATGCTGTGAATATGGCTTGGGCGGTACTACAAGAGGGCTGTGAGCCGCCCGTTGATAAGGAACTCTCGTTATGACACGACGCTATTTTGGTACTGACGGTATTCGCGGTACCGTGGGCCAAGCACCGATTACCGCTGATTTTATGCTCAAGCTTGGCTGGGCGGCAGGGCAGGTACTGCGCCGAGAGAAAGGCCGCACGCGGGTATTAATTGGTAAAGACACGCGTATTTCTGGCTATATGTTTGAGTCGGCGCTGGAAGCGGGGCTTTCAGCCGCAGGTGTCGATGTCTCCCTGTTAGGGCCGATGCCCACGCCTGGGATCGCTTATCTCACACGTACCTTCCGGGCGGATGCGGGCATTGTGATTTCAGCTTCTCATAATCCGTTTGACGATAACGGCATTAAGTTTTTCTCCGCAGAAGGCAAAAAGCTGCCGGATGACGTGGAAGACCGCATTGAAGCGATGCTGGAAGCCCCGTTGACCACCGCCGATGCGGCGCAGCTAGGTAAGGCGGCACGCATTGACGATGCCGCAGGCCGCTATATTGAGTTCTGTAAATCCACCCTGCCGGATCGACTTAGTTTGCACGGACTGAAAGTGGTATTGGATTGCGCCCACGGTGCCACTTACCATATCGCGCCCAGCGTTTTTCGCGAGCTAGGGGCGGAAGTGAGCGTGATTGGCACCGCGCCAGATGGACTAAATATCAACCACCATGTGGGATCGACACACCCAGCAGCGCTGCGGGCGGCGGTAATTCAGCAAGGGGCGGATTTAGGCATTGCTTTCGATGGCGATGGCGACCGTGTACTGCTCGTTGATGCGGATGGTCGTGAGGTCGATGGCGACGATATTTTGTACTTAATCGCCCGTGACCGTTTTGAGCGCGGCCTTCTGGAAGGCGGCGTGGTCGGCACGCTGATGAGTAACTTCGGCCTGGGGATGGCATTAGACCGGCTCGGTATCCCGTTCCAGCGTGCCAAAGTAGGCGACCGCTTCGTGATGGAAATGATGGCAGCCAACGGCTGGGAGCTGGGCGGCGAAGCGTCGGGACACATTGTCTGTGGCCACGTACAAACGACCGGCGATGGTATTGTGTCAGCCTTGCAGGTGCTGGGGTTAATGGTGCGAGAGCAAAAGCCGTTACCATCGCTGCTGAAAGGGCTGGAAAAAGTGCCGCAATCACTGGTTAATGTGCGCTTGCCCGCAGGGTCGAATGCCAAAGAGGTTATGGCTGCCCAACCGCTGTTGGATGCTGTTGCTGCATTGGAGGCTGAATTAGGGGACCAAGGGCGGGTGCTGCTGCGCCCATCCGGCACCGAGCCATTAATCCGCGTAATGGTGGAAGGGCGCGCTCATTTGGATGTGGATCGCCTAGCCAATAAGTTGGCAGGTCAAGTGCAGGCGCTACTCGGCTAGCATGCTGGGTCGTGAATAGCCGTCCTTGCTCGGCAAAGCGCATCGTGCCTGTCATTGGGCTTGCAACAGCGGTTGTCTTGACAAGGCGGCTCCTATACCATTTCGCTCCACCTTGAGTGAGGATTATCCATGCGTACGCCATTAATCGCCGGCAACTGGAAAATGAACGGTTCTGCGGCGTTGATTGAGTCGTTTGGCAAAACGTTTGCTTCTGCTGCGCTGCCCGCCAATATCGACGTGGTGGTCATTCCGCCGTTTCCCTATCTAGACGCTGCGCGCCATGCGTTCAGCAACACGCCGCTGCAGTTAGGGGCGCAAACGCTTAATCCTCATCACTCCGGGGCGCATACCGGGGAAGTGAGCGGTAGCATGCTCAAAGAGTTTGGTGTGGCCTACGTGTTGGTGGGGCACTCTGAGCGCCGCCAGCTTTACCGCGAAAGCGACGAGCAGGTGTTTGACCGTCTGCTGGCAGCCCTTGATGCTGGGCTGACGCCTATTCTATGCGTGGGTGAAACGCTGGAAGAGCGCGATGCAGGCCGCACGATGGACGTTGTGTTGCGCCAAGTAGGCTATATCATGGCTCGCTTAGCGCCAGAACAGCGTCTGCAAATCGTTATTGCCTACGAGCCTGTGTGGGCGATAGGTACCGGCCGTACGGCCACGCCAGAGCAGGCGCAAGAGGTCATGGCAGGCATTCGTGCCTATCAGGCAGGGTTTGATGCGTCGCTTGCCGAGCAGCTGAAACTGCTTTACGGCGGTAGCATGAACGCAAGTAACGCGGCTGAGCTGCTCGCCCAGCCGGACATCGACGGCGGTTTAGTGGGCGGTGCCTCGCTTAAAACCGACGATTTCTACGCCATTTGTCAGTCAGCAGGATAACTCCATGCAAGTTGCAATTCTTATGGTTCACGTGGTGATTGCGGTCGCCTTGGTTGTACTCATCCTACTTCAGCAGGGTAAGGGTGCCGAAGCAGGCGCTGCTTTTGGTGGCGGTGCGTCGCAAACAGTGTTTGGCTCGCGGGGTAGCGGTAGTTTCCTCTCCCGCACAACGGGAATTCTTGCGGCGGGCTTTTTTGTCACCTCCATGGCGCTTGCGTACTTCGCGACCCAGGCAGGCCAAGCGCCGGAAGCGGGTATTCCTGATGCGCAGATGATCGAACAACAGCAAAACATTCCAACGCTTGACGACTCTCCTGCAAGTATGGATAATACCGCGCCAGTGCTAGAGGAAAGCAGCGAGTAACTGCTTGATGTCGCTTTCTTTAGCCTCCCCTGATGCCGAAGTGGTGGAATTGGTAGACACGCTATCTTGAGGGGGTAGTGACCGTATGGTCGTGCGGGTTCAAGTCCCGCCTTCGGCACCATCTGTTTCGCTGGTTTACCAGCTTCCCAGAATGTCAGGATTGGCACCTGAGACGAAAGACGCATTTGAAAAAGTTCTTGAAATGAGTTCTTGACGTAAGCCTTTCAAGTGTCTATTATCGTCGAACTAGATTGATGCGGGGTGGAGCAGTCTGGTAGCTCGTCGGGCTCATAACCCGAAGGTCATCGGTTCAAATCCGGTCCCCGCTACCATTTATTTAGTAACACTGTTTAAGCCTAAAAGCGTTCTACATTGTGCTTCCAGGCAGCGAAAAAATCGCGACATGTTGCTAAAATGGTATTACAGGTTTCTTTCAAAAAGCCCCTTCCTGTGAAGGGGCTTTTTGTTAGTAGCTTTTTATAAATAGCTTTTTGCGAGCCAAGAGTGTCTCACGAGCGGATGTTGTCCGAGTAGCCAGAGACACATTCCCAGGTAATGCCAATCAGCCACCTAGCTTTTCTTATGACTCCTGGCCAGGTGCCTGATGCAACGGCTATAGGAGCTTTGTCTGTGGCCACAAAACACGCTGCGCTTCACGCGCTGATCGAACCTGTCGTTGCCGCCATGGGCTTCGAGCTATGGGGTATCGACCATATTTCCCAGGGCAAGCATTCGCGGCTGGTAATTTACATCGAGCGCGAGAGCGGTGTCAGCGTGGAAGACTGCGCTGATATTAGCCGTCAAGTCAGTGCCGTTATGGATGTGGAAGACCCCATTCCCGGCGAATACCGCCTGGAGGTCTCGTCACCCGGCATGGCACGTCCCCTCTACTCCCTGGATCACTTTATTCGCTATCAAGGCCATCACGTGGCATTGAAGCTGCGCGTTGCCTTCGATGGGCGACGCAAGTATCAAGGGCTCCTCGCAGGTGTCGAGGGTGATGAAGTGCTGCTGCAACTGGAAGGCGAAGAGTACTGCTTTCCTATCGAAAGCATCGATTCTGCGCACGTTGTCCCGCAGTTCGACGAATAACACGGGTCGCGGCTTCCGGCAGGCGCCGGGATGATGCACAAAAGGACAGGTTTTCTGGCGAGGCAAACGCATGAGTAAAGAAATTTTAATGGTCGTGGATGCGATCTCTAATGAAAAAGGCGTCCCCCGCGATGTCATCTTCGAAGCGGTAGAAGCCGCGCTGGCCAGCGCGTCGCGTAAGCGTTTTGAGCACGAAGAAGCCAATGTGCGCGTTCATATTGATCGCCGCACCGGTGACTACGATACGTTCCGCTACTGGACCGTGGTCGAAGATGACGAATTCGAAACGCCAGACTACGAAATCAAAGAGACCATTGCCGAGCAGCGCGATCCGCCGCTGAAGCTGGGCGATGTTGTCGAGCAAAAAATCGAAAATGCCGTGTTTGGTCGTATTGCCGCGCAAACCGCCAAGCAGGTTATCGTACAGAAAGTACGTGAAGCCGAGCGCGCCGAAGTCGTGCGTCAATACGCCGACCGTGAAGGCGAACTGGTCGCGGGTATCGTGAAAAAGACCACCCGTGACGGCCTGATCATTGATCTGGGCGAAAACGCCGAAGCGTTTTTGCCGCGTAACGAAATGATCCATGGCGAGCGCTACCGTATGAACGAGCGTGTTCGCGCGCTGCTGGTCAAGGTTGACCCGGACGCTCGCGGTGCGCAGCTGCAGCTCTCACGCACCTGCCCTGAATTCATCATTGAGCTGTTCAAAATTGAAGTGCCGGAAATCGCCGAGCAGCTGATTGAAATCAAAGGTGCCGCTCGCGACCCCGGCTCACGTGCCAAGATCGCAGTGAAAACCAACGACCGCCGCATTGATCCGGTCGGTGCCTGCGTCGGTATGCGTGGCTCACGGGTTCAGGCGGTATCGTCTGAGCTGCAAAACGAGCGTGTAGATATCGTTCTGTGGGACGACAATCCCGCCCAGCTAGTGATTAACGCCATGGCGCCAGCCGATGTGGGGTCTATCCTAGTGGACGAAGATGCTCACGCCATGGACGTAGCGGTGGCCCAGGACAACCTGGCGCAGGCGATTGGCCGCAGCGGCCAGAACGTTCGCTTGGCGTCTGAGCTGACTGGCTGGCGTATCAACGTCATGACCGAAGATGAAGCGGAGTCCAAGCGCGAGCAGGAAATCGACAGCTTGGTGGACTCCTTTGTCCAACACCTGGGTGTGGACGAAGACGTTGCTCGCCTGTTGGTGGAAGAAGGGTTTACCACCCTGGAAGAAGTTGCCTACGTGCCGCTGGAAGAGATGCTCGAAATCGAAGAGTTCGATGAAGATTTGGTGGAAGAGCTGCGTGCACGTGCGAAAGACGAGCTGCTGACGATGGCGATTGCCTCGGAAGAAGCGCTAGACGGTGCCCAGCCGGCAGAAGATCTGCTGGAGATGGACGGCATGGAGCGCCACTTGGCCTTCATCCTGGCCAGCCGCGGTATCGTCACAATGGAAGATCTCGCCGAGCAGTCTGTCGACGATCTGGTCGATATCGAGGAGTTGGACGAAGCGCGCGCAGCGGCACTGATCATGACTGCCCGTGCGCCCTGGTTTGAAGTCGATGACGCATCGGATTCAAACACACAGTAAACAGGTCACGGGCTGAGGAGGGTCACTATGTCAGATATGACAGTTAAAGATTTTGCAGTAAAGGTGGGCCGCGATGTGCCCCGCCTATTGGAACAGATGAAAGAAGCTGGCTTGAAGCATGCTTCAGAAGGCGACGCCGTGTCTGAAGATGACAAGCAGACACTGCTGAGCTTTTTGAAGAAAAGCCACGGCGGCGGCGACAGCGAACCGAGCAAAAACCGTATTACGCTGACCCGTAAAACCCGCAGCCGCATCAAGACCGGCGAGCGCGGTAAAACGATCGAAGTACAGGTTCGTAAGAAGAAAACCTACGTTAAGCGCGAAGAAGATGAGAAGCCGAAGGCGCCTGAGCCGAAGCACTCTGGCCCGCGTCAGTTGGTAGGCGATATGGCGGAAGCAGAAGCAGAGCGTAAAGCACGCGATGCCCGCGCCGCTGAAGAGAAAGCCGCCGCTGCGAAAGCCAAAGCTGCCGAAGACGCCGCGCGTAAAGAAGCGGAAGAGAAGGCCAAAGCCAAAGCCGCTGAAGTGCCGGATATCGAAGTGCCCGAGCTTGAAATCGACGACACTCCGGTAGCAGATGATCTGCCGCCTGCACCGCCGAAAGAGGGCCGTACCGATCGTCGTACTGCGCCGCCGAAAAAGGCAGCCGCGAAGAAGAAAGGTCGTGACGACGACGATGATCGTGGCGATCGCGAAGAGCGTAAGCGCGGCGGCGGCAAGAAAGTGAAGCGTGCCGAGCGCCGTGGCGGACGTCGTGGTGGTGCTAGCCAAAGCGGTAATGGCAAGCACGGCTTCCAGAAGCCGACGCAGCCGATCGTTCGTGAAGTCTCGATCCCTGAGTCGATCAGCGTTGCTGAGCTGGCTGATAAAATGTCGATCAAGGCCAACGAAGTCATCAAGGCCATGTTCACCATGGGTGCTGCGGTGACCATCAACCAAACAATCGACCAGGATACAGCGGCGATTGTGGTGGAAGAGATGGGCCACAAGGTCAAACTGGTGAAAGATGACGCGCTGGAAACGGAAATGCTGGAAGGCATCTCCTACGAAGGCGAAGAGATCACCCGTTCACCGGTTGTGACCGTTATGGGGCACGTTGACCACGGTAAAACCTCGCTGCTGGACTACATCCGTCGTGCGAAAGTCGCCACTGGCGAAGCGGGCGGTATTACCCAGCACATCGGTGCTTACCACGTGGAAGATGACCACGGCGGTGTGACCTTCCTGGATACCCCTGGCCACGCGGCGTTCACCGCCATGCGTGCCCGCGGTGCAAAAGCCACCGACGTGGTTATCCTGGTGGTCGCCGCTGACGACGGCGTGATGCCTCAGACCGTCGAGGCGATTGAGCACTCGAAAGCGGCTGAAGTTCCCATGGTCGTTGCTGTGAACAAGATCGATAAAACGGGTGCTGACTTTGACCGCATTCGTAACGAGCTGTCGCAGCACGGCGTTATCTCTGAAGAGTGGGGCGGTGACACGCAGTTTGTTCATGTGTCTGCTAAAACCGGTGAAGGTATGGAAGACCTGCTGGAAGCGATCCAGCTGGCCTCCGAAGTGCTGGAGCTCAAAGCCGTTCCGTCTGCACCCGGTAAAGGCGTAGTCGTCGAGTCTCGTCTGGATAAAGGACGCGGTCCGGTTGCTACCGTGCTGGTTCAAAACGGTACGCTGAAGAAGGGCGATATCGTCCTGGCTGGCCTGCACTACGGTCGCGTACGTGCGCTGACCAACGAGCTAGGCAAGCAGGTCGATACCGCTGGCCCCGCCATGCCAGTAGAGATCCAGGGTCTCGACGGCACGCCGGATGCAGGTGATGACTTCATGGTAGTCGCCGACGAGAAGAAAGCCCGCGAAGTGGCTAACTTCCGTCAGGGTAAATACCGCGAGGTTCGCCTAGCGCGTCAGCAGAAGGCCAAGCTGGAGAACATGTTCAGCCAGATGGGCCAGGACGAAGTGGCCAAGGTCAACATCGTCCTCAAAGCCGACGTTCAAGGCTCGCTGGAAGCGATCAAAGGCGCCTTGGAAGAGCTCTCCACCGAAGAAGTGCAGGTGGCAGTGGTCTCCTCTGGTGTGGGTGGTATTACCGGAACTGACGCCAACCTGGCGCTGGCATCTGAAGCCATCGTGGTCGGCTTTAACGTCCGTGCCGACGCGGCTGCCCGCGAGATCATCGAGCGTGAAGGCCTGGATCTGCGCTACTACAGCGTTATCTACCAGCTGATCGACGAAGTGAAGCAGGCGATGAGCGGTATGCTCGCGCCCGAGTGGAAAGAAGAGATCGTCGGTGTGGCCGAAGTTCGCGACGTGTTCCGTGCGCCGAAGATCGGTGCGGTGGCTGGCTGTATGGTCGTCGAAGGCACCGTCTCGCGCAGCAAGCGTATCCGCGTTCTACGCGACAACGTGGTCATCTACGAAGGCGAGCTCGAATCGCTGCGCCGCTTCAAAGACGACGTACAAGAAGTGCGTAACGGTATGGAGTGTGGCATCGGCGTGAAGAACTACAACGATGTCCAGGTCGGCGACAAGATCGAAGTCTTTGACCAAGTGAAGGTCGAGCGCAGCCTGTAAGGCCGCGAGGAGCAAGCATGCGCGAATTTAAGCGTACCGACCGAGTAGCCGACCAGCTCCAGAAGGAGCTGGCGGTACTGATCCAACGCGAAGTGAAAGACCCGCGCTTGGGCATGGTCACGGTGAGCGGTGCCACCGTTAGTCGTGACCTTGGCTACGCCGATATCTACGTCACCCTGCTGGGTGAACAGGATCCTGAGCGTATCAAAGAGAACCTGCAGGTGCTGAAACGTGCCTCAGGGTTTCTAAGAAGCCAAATTGCCAAGCGTATCAAGCTGCGCCACGTACCTGAGCTGCGCTTTCATTTCGATGAAAGCGTGGTGCGTGGCCAGCACCTCTCATCGCTGATTGACGAAGCGGTCTCGACCGATCGTGCTCGTCAAGCCGATGACGAGGGTGGTAGCGAAGAGCAAGGTGAGGAGACGCGCTAATGGCTCGTCGCCGTCGCGGATTACCGGTCAATGGCGTGGTGCTACTGGATAAACCGAAAGGTATCTCCAGCAATCACGCGCTGCAGCGTGTGCGTCGTCTCTTTGAGGCGCAAAAAGCCGGGCATACCGGCACGTTGGACCCCATGGCGACAGGTTTGTTGCCTATTTGCCTGGGTGAAGCCACCAAGTTTTCCGCGCACTTGCTAGAAGCTGACAAGATGTATCGCACCCGGGTTGAACTGGGGGTGATCACCGACACCGGCGATGCCGAAGGCACGGTGATGGAGCGGCGCGAAGTGCCAAGCCTCACTGCTGAAGACGTTGAGTCTGTCTTGACGCGTTTTCGCGGCGAGATTGAGCAGGTGCCGCCCATGTACTCGGCGCTGAAGCATCAAGGTAAAAAGCTCTACGAGCTGGCCCGCGAGGGTAAGCAGGTTGAGCGTGCAGCGCGGCGGGTAAGCGTGTATGATGCGCGCCTGCTTGCGTTTGAGGGCACCGCGTTCGAGCTGGAAGTAAGCTGCAGTAAAGGCACTTACATCCGCACGTTGGCTGAAGATATTGGCCATGCTCTAGGCTGTGGTGCCCACATTAGCCAGCTGCGCAGGCTTAAAACGGGGCCGTTTAACGGCGACGCCATGTGGACACTGGAAGACCTGGAAGCATTAGCCAGCCAAGCCAATCGCGAGGCAGAACTGATGCCTGTGGATGTGCTAGTCGACCATCTGCCTTCGCTTAGTGTCGACGACACCTCGTTTGGAAGGCTTGCCCACGGGCAGTCTGCCCATCTAGCCATTGGTGAATTAGCACCAGATGCGCTAGCACGACTTTATTACGCCGAGACGTTTATCGGCCTTGGCGTTGTAAAAGGGCCTCAGGAAGTGGCCCCCAAGCGGCTGTTAAGTACAGTCGCCATTTCGTAAAACGTTGCAAGGATGTAACGATTTGCGCGAAAATAGTCGCTTGAGACTGCAAATATGCGTGGTCTCACCCATTCATTTTTAGGCATATTGCTTACTGGAGAGACAGATGGCATTAACCGCTGAGAAAAAGGCCGAGATCGTCAACGAATACGGCCGCGGCGATAACGATACCGGTTCCCCTGAAGTTCAGGTTGCACTGCTGAGCGCCAACATCAACGGCCTGCAGGACCACTTCAAAACCAACAAGCAGGATCACCACTCTCGTCGTGGTCTGATCCGCATGGTAAACCAGCGTCGTAAGCTGCTGGACTACCTGAAGCGTAAAGATTTCGAGCGCTATCAGTCTCTGATTCAGCGTCTGGGTCTGCGCCGCTAAGTTTTTAACGGCAATGATTCGAAACGGGCAGCTCCTTGCGAGCTGCCCGTTTTTTTGTTTCTGGTAGCCGTACGGCGCGTCAACGCCTAGAATGGTGGCGAGTCAAACGACCCAAGCGAAAAGACAAGTAGCTATTAATGTTAAAGGAAGTAGCCGTGAATCCGGTCAAAAAAACGTTCCAATACGGTCGTAGCACCGTCACCCTAGAAACTGGGCGTATCGCTCGCCAGGCCACTGGTGCCGTCATGGTCACCATGGATGAAACCGTCGTACTGTGTACGGTGGTGGCGAAGAAAGACGTCAACCCAGGCCAGCCCTTTTTCCCGCTCTCGGTACACTACCAAGAGAAAACCTACGCCGTAGGTAAAATCCCCGGTGGCTTCTTTAAGCGTGAAGGCCGCCCGACGGAGAAAGAGACTCTTACTTCCCGCCTGATCGACCGTCCGATCCGTCCGCTGTTCCCTAAAGGGTTTATGAACGAAGTGCAGGTGATCTGCACCGTTCTTTCCACCGACCGTAACCATGACCCGGATATCGCGGCCATGTTGGGCACCTCTGCGGCGCTGAGCATTTCTGGCGTACCGTTTAACGGCCCGATTGGCGCTGCTCGCGTTGGTTTCAACGAAGAGCAAGGCTACTTCCTGAACCCCACCGTTGAAGAACTGACCACGTCTGAATTGGATATGGTGGTTGCCGGTACGGAAAACGCCGTACTGATGGTGGAATCAGAAGCGCAAGAACTGCTCGAAGATGAAATGCTGGGGGCGGTACTGTTTGGCCACCAGGAGATGCAGGTAGCAGTCAACGCCATTAAAGAACTGGTCGCTGAAGCCGGTAAGCCGCGCTGGGAATGGCAGGCTCCGGCTGAGAACGTGGCGCTGAAAACCGCCATGGCCGAGGCCTTTGAAGCCAAAGTGGGCGAAGCGTACCGCATCACCGACAAAATGGCTCGCCAGGATGCGCTGGCTGCGCTGAAAGACGAGGCCGTTGAGCAGTTAGTGGCCGCTGAAGGTGAAGAAGCAAAAGGCAAGTTCAGCAAAGATGACGTGAAGGGCGCGTTCGCAGCGCTTGAGAAGCGTGTCGTGCGTTCACGCGTTGTCAAAGGCGAGCCGCGTATCGATGGCCGCGATAACGTCACCGTGCGCCCGCTGGCCATTGAAGTAGGCGTGCTGCCGAAAACTCACGGCTCTGCCATCTTTACCCGTGGTGAGACCCAGGCGATTGCCGTGGCCACACTGGGTACGCTGCGTGATTCGCAGCTGATCGAGTCGCTGGAAGGCGAACGTAAAGACCGCTTTATGCTTCACTACAACTTCCCTCCTTACTCGGTAGGTGAAGCTGGCTTTATGGGTGGTCCCAAGCGTCGCGAAATCGGTCACGGCCGCTTGGCGCGTCGCGGTATCCAAGCCATGCTGCCGTCTGAAGACGTATTCCCCTACACCATCCGTGTGGTGTCGGAGATTACTGAATCCAACGGTTCCAGTTCTATGGCATCGGTATGTGGTTCGTCGCTGGCCCTGATGGATGCGGGTGTACCGCTAAAAGCGCCGGTGGCGGGTATCGCCATGGGCCTCGTCAAAGACGAAGACGGCTACGCGGTGCTGACCGATATCCTAGGTGATGAAGACCACCTGGGTGATATGGACTTTAAAGTCGCCGGTTCTGAAGAGGGCGTGACCGCCCTGCAGATGGACATCAAGATCGAAGGCATCAACGAAGAGATCATGGAGACCGCGCTGCAGCAGGCCCACGAAGCGCGTATTGGTATCCTGGCTCAGATGAACGCCGTGATCAGTCAAAGCCGTACCGATGTGTCTGAAAACGCACCGTCCATGGCGACGATCAAAATCGATCCCGATAAGATTCGTGATGTTATCGGTAAAGGCGGCGCGACCATCCGTAAGATTTGCGAAGATACCGGCGCGTCTATCGACCTTGACGACGATGGCACCGTACGCATCTACGCAGAAGATAAAGCAGCGGCCAAAAAAGCCATCGATACCGTACTGGCGATTACCGCTGAAGCGGAAATCGGCAAGCTCTACAAAGGCAAAGTGGTGCGCATCGCTGACTTCGGTGCCTTTGTAAACATCATGCCGGGTACCGATGGTCTGGTACATATCTCGCAAATCGTCCAGGAGCGCGTCAACAACGTTCGCGACTTCCTGAACGAAGGCGACGATGTCATCGTGAAAGTGCTGGATATCGACAACCGCAATCGCGTGAAGCTCTCAATCAAAGAGATCACCGAAGAAGAGAAAGCCGCATTTGCAGCTGCCGAGGCGG
Source organism: Vreelandella lionensis (assembly GCF_044543515.1). Lineage (NCBI taxonomy): Bacteria > Pseudomonadati > Pseudomonadota > Gammaproteobacteria > Oceanospirillales > Halomonadaceae > Vreelandella > Vreelandella lionensis. The sequence continues at coordinate 106,229 of NZ_JBITWC010000011.1, forward strand.
ATGTCGCTAGCTAAGTAGCGATCAGCGTACGACTTACCGCCCCCGCAGCCTCTGGCTGCGGGGGCGGTGTCGTTTGATAGGTCCAGGAATCGAGGAAACAGCATGGAGCAGCAGGAATCGCCGCGTTGGTGGGCGGTGGTCGCCGTGATGATCGGCATTTTTTTATTGGTCACTGCAGAGCAATTGCCTATTGGCCTGTTATCGCAGGTGGCAGACTCAATGGGTGTGACGCCTGGTATGGCGGGCTTAATGGTAACGGTTCCCGGCGTCGTCGCGGCGTTTTCAGCGCCGCTGTTGCCCGTTGCAGTCGGGCGTCTAGATCGCCGAATTATGCTGACCTTAATGATGGCGGTGATGGTGCTGGGCAGCGTGCTGTCAGCCATGGCAAGCAACTTTGTGTTTTTGTTGGCCGCTCGTGTGCTGGTCGGTATCAGCATTGGTGGTTTTTGGGCGATTGCGGGCAGTATTGCGCCGCGTTTAGTACCGAGTGCTCAAGTGCCTAAAGCCATGACCATTATTTTTGGCGGGGTGGCGGCGGCCTCCGTTTTAGGCGTGCCGCTGGGTACGCTGTTAGGCGATTTAAGCAACTGGCGAGTCGCGTTTGGTGCCTTGGGTGGCTTGAGCCTGATCACGGCCTTAGCACTTTGGCGCTGGCTACCGCCGTTGCCGCCCCGAGAGCCAGTGCGGCTAAGGGTGCTCGCGCAACAGCTAAAAAATCGTGGCGTGCGGGTAGCGGTGCTGACCACGGGCTTTGTGGTGGTCGGCCACTTTGCCGCTTATACCTTTATTAGCCCGATCCTTCAGGAGATTAGCGGGATTGCCCAACGTCACGTTGGAAGCTTGCTGCTGCTCTACGGGGCGGCGGGGATTTTGGGCAATATCGCGGCGGGTGTCTTTGCTGGGCGACATCCCTACCGTGCGGTGCTGGCGATTCCCAGCCTACTGCTGGTAGTCGTGGCGCTATTCCCACTATTAGGTGTTCAGCCCATTAGCGGCGTTATGCTGCTGATGGTGTGGGGCGCAGTCTTTGGCAGTGTATCGGTGAGTATTCAAACCTGGATACTGCGCACAGCGCCCAATACGGAAGCCGCTACGGCGCTGATGGCATTTGTCTTTAATATGTCGATTGGCCTGGGAGCCATGGTAGGTGGCCAAGTGGTTGATACCACCAGCCTGCCCATGGCCATGTGGGCGGCATCAGGGCTGTTTCTGCTGGGGATGCTATTGGTATGGCGCACACCCTCGCGCATTGTGGGGGAGAAGCGTCGCTAATGGCTTGGCAAGACCAGTGAAAAAAATGCCCCCGCGTGGCGGGGGCACTCTCTCTACGTTCCGCTTAAGAGGTGTTACGGACGCTCAATCGCCAGTGCAACCCCTTGGCCGCCGCCGATACACAGCGTAGCGAGGCCTTTTTTGGCGTCGCGGGCAATCATCTCGTGGAGCAGCGTAACCAGAACACGGCAGCCAGAAGCACCGATGGGGTGGCCCAGGGCAATAGCACCGCCGTTCACGTTCACTTTAGAGGTGTCCCAGCCAAGCTCTTTGTTGACCGAGAGCGCTTGGGCGGCGAAGGCTTCGTTAGCTTCAACGAGGTCTAGGTCATCCAAGCTCCAGCCTGCTTTTTCCAAGCAGCGGCGTGTTGCTGGGGCCGGGCCAATACCCATAATGGCCGGGTCGACGCCTGCGTTGGAGTAAGCTGCGATGCGGGCTAGCGGCTCCAGGCCGAGTTCTTTAGCTTTTTCCGCCGAGCAGAGCATGACGACCGCAGCGCCGTCGTTTAGCGACGAGGCGTTGCCAGCAGTCACGGCGCCATCTTTCTTGAACGCGGGGCGCATGCCGCCTAGCTTCTCGGCAGACACTTCTCGGGGATTTTCGTCGGTATCGAACACCACCGGGTCGCCTTTACGCTGGGGCACTTCCACCGGCACGATCTGGCTTTTGAATTTGCCCTCTTTAATGGCAGCGGCTGCTTTCTGCTGGGAAGCAGCGGCAAATTCGTCCATCTCTTCCCGAGTGATGCCGTACTTCTCTGCCAAGTTCTCGGCAGTGATCCCCATGTGATAGTTATTGAACGCGTCCCACAAGCCGTCATGAACCATGGAGTCGATGGCTTTCCAGTCGCCCATGCGCTGGCCGTTACGGGAGTTCGGCAGGATGTGTGGAGAGGCAGACATATTCTCCTGACCACCGGCCAGAATAATGTCAGCGTCGCCGCAGCGAATGGCTTGGGTCGCTAGATGCAGTGCTTTAAGGCCCGAGCCACATACTTTATTAATCGTCATGGCTGGTACGGTGTCAGGTAGGCCCGCTTTAATAGCTGCCTGGCGTGCCGGGTTTTGGCCGACGCCTGCAGTGAGCACTTGGCCCAGTAGCACTTCATCGATTTGCGCAGGAGCCACCCCGGTGGAAGCCATAATATCTTTAATCACTAGTGCGCCCAGGTCGCTGGCAGGAATACCAGCGAGTGATCCACCAAAGCTACCTACGGCGGTGCGGCGTGCCGCCACAATGACCACGTCTTGCATACGATAACTCCTTGAGTAAGTGTTGCATCGTTCCTATGGCAGATAGACGTCGCTGCCTATCCGTTGTTATTAACATCGTTATTAGCGTGTATTGACAGGCTTGGCTATCAGCATAGGGGAAGGTTGTGCATTGCGGCAATACGCTTTTTTTGGCAAATAAAAACGGGCCGATCAACGGCCCGTTAAATAACGCATTCTCAGATGATTAGCTTATGCCAATTGGACCGGAATGGCGTTGCTGGTATGGCTAACGTGGTTGCCTTCTTGGAGGTACACCAGCGCAGGCTGATGGTTTTCAAGTTCGGCTTCTGAGTAGTGGGCGTAGCTGCAAATAATGATGCGGTGCCCTGGCGAGGCCAGATGCGCCGCTGCGCCGTTGATCGAGATCAAACGTGAGCCCTCTTCGCCACGAATGGCATAAGTGGTGAAGCGCTCGCCGTTCTCCACGTTATAAATCTGAATCTGTTCATTTTCGCGGATGCCGGCCATATCCAGCAGTTCGCCGTCGATGGCGCACGAGCCTTCATAGTTCAATACGGCGTGGGTAACACGGGCCATATGCAGCTTGGCTTTGAGCATAATGGTATGCATGGAAACTCCTGGGTAAAGAGCTAGCCTGACGGGCTAGTCAGTGGCAGCGCTAGGAAGCTGCACGCTGAGATTGTCGATAAGCCGGGCTGGGCCGAGCTTGGCGGCGGCTAAGAGCACGGCATGGCGCGTGGAGGCCGCCACAGGTTTTAGGGTGGCATCCCGCAGCTCAAGATAGTCCGGCGTAAAGCCGGCATCATACAGCGCGGTTTTACCCCGTTGTAGTACCTGTTCGGCGGATTCGCCTTGGGCCAGCGCATCACGTAGCTCGCACAGCGTACGGTAGAGCGTGGGCGCTATGGCGCGCTCCTGCTCGCTGAGGTAGCCATTACGTGAGGAGAGCGCCAAGCCATCGTCGGCGCGCACAATCGGCACGCCAATAATCTCGATGGGCATGTGCAAGTCAGCCACCAGCTTGCGGATCACCGCGAGCTGCTGGTAATCCTTTTCACCAAAGCAGGCGACGTCTGGCTGCACTAGGTTAAACAGCATGCTCACTACGGTGGAGACACCGTCAAAATGCCCAGGGCGTGAGCCACCGCAAAGCCCTTCGCCGACCTCGGGCACGTGGACGCGGGTTTGAGCTGCCAGCCCGTTGGGGTAGAGGGCGCTGACTGTGGGGGCAAACAGAAGGTCACAGCCTGCTTCGGTGAGCTGGCGCTGGTCAGCTTCAAACGTGCGCGGGTAGGCGTCTAAATCTTCGCCAGGGCCAAACTGCATTGGGTTAACAAACAGACTGGAGACGACCACATCTGCATGCTGGCGGGCGGTCGCAATGAGTGCCAAATGCCCAGCGTGCAGGTTGCCCATGGTAGGCACCAGCGCAATGCGCTGGCCCTTTAGGCGATAGTCGCGCAGAGTGGCGCGTAGCTCGTTAATATCTCGCAAAGTGCGCATAGGGGATTCGCTGTCACTCACTTAAAAACAGTGTTCCAGAGCGGGAAACGTGCGGGTTTTGACCGCTTCATGGTACTGCTCAAACGCACCTTGAATAGAGTGTGCGTCCGCCATAAAGTTCTTCACAAAACGCGGTGTGCGGCCATGGGTAACGCCCAGCACGTCGTGCATTACCAGAATCTGGCCGTCGGTATCCGGGCCTGCGCCAATACCGATGACTGGGACATCGAGGGCGTCGGTAACCGCTTTGCCCAGGCTGGCGGGTACGCACTCCAGCAAAATAACCGATGCGCCTGCCTCGACCAGCACTTTGGCGTCATGAATAATTTTTTCTGCTTGCTCAGCCTCGCGGCCCTGGACCTTATAACCGCCCAGTTGGTAAACGGTTTGCGGCGTCAAGCCTAAGTGGGCGCAAACAGGGACGCCGCGGCGGGTTAGTTCGCGTATGCCGTCGGCCATCCACGCTTCGCCCTCAACTTTCACCAACTCTGCACCCGCACGCATCAGCGCCGCGCCATCCTCCAATAAGCGTTCGGTGGTGGCGTTGCTCATAAACGGTAGATCGACCATCAGCAGGCTGTGGCCTTTGCCGCGCGCAGCGCAGCGGGTGTGGTAGCAAATATCGTCGATGGTCACTGGGAGGGTGCTGCTATGGCCCTGTAGAACCATGCCCAGGGAGTCGCCTACCAGTAGGACATCAATACCCGCCGCGCTAGCAGTATGGGCAAAGGAGGCATCGTAAGCAGTCAGGCAGCTGAACGTTTCACCGGCGCGCTTATACGCCTGCAGAGTGCTCAGGGTGACGGTTTTCATGGCGTGCTCTCATTCAATCTTTATGGGGCCGATGCGGCAGGGGCGTGTGACGCGCCTGCTTTGCTCGGCCATTATTATCGCAGCGTCCCTGCATGCGCGATGTGGCGTAACCGGCAATTGTTACCTGAATGAGGGTGTGGTGTCGAGATTTGTGTCAGATGGTAGCAGTCGCGGTGACGCCGGTATCATTTAAGCGCCGAATATCGCTCATATTTACAGCTGTTAGCCAGTGATTAAGCGGCTGCTGATGCAGGGTGATGGGCTGCTGAAGCGCTGTGGCGACTTCCACCAGTGGGACTAACACGAAAGCGCGGGCGTGCATCTGCCCATGGGGAACGGTCAAGCGTGGCTGATGAAGCGTGAGTTGGCCGTAGAGCAGTAGGTCTAAATCCAGCGTGCGCGGCCCCCAGTGGCGCAGCCGCCGCCGACGGTGGCGCTGCTCCAACGCCTGCAGTTGATCCAGCAGTGCCAAAGGCGAAAGATGCGTCTCGAGGCAGGCGACCGCGTTGATAAAGTCAGGCTGGTCTTGAGGGCCTACGGGGGGAGTGGCGTAGAGTGACGAGCTAGCCACGAGCCGAGATAAGGGCAGGGCAGCTAGCTCTTGAAGCGCCTGCTGCACCTGACCTTTGGGGTTCTCCAAATTGCTACCAAGGCCAATGTAACTGCGAACGGCGTTATTCACTGTTCGCCTTCCGCGGCTTGCGGCGTTTTTTGCGCCGGCGGTCACCTTGGCTGGCAGGGTCGCTGCCGACTTTTTGCAGTAGGCGGAGTTGTTCGTGCTCATCGCCTTTCTGAAACGCCGTCCACCAGTCGCCTAGCCCACGGGGAATTTCACCCGCCTGTTCACGTAGCAACAGGAGGTCATAAGCAGCACGGAAGCGCGGATGCTCGCGGGTTTGGAAAGCCCGTTTGCCCCGGCGCATCGGCAAGCGTGCTTGCAGCTCCCAGATTTCGCGCATGGGGATACCAAAGCGCTTGGGAATCGAAATATGCTGCAGCTGACGCGAGACAACCTCTTGCGCTGCTGTTTGTAATGCAGGCACGGCGGGCATACCTTCGCGCTCAAGCGCCGCTTGGCGATGGGCCACGGGTGCCCATAAAAAAGCTGCTAATAAGAACGCCGGCGTGACTGGACGGCCGTCAGCAATACGCTTATCGGTATTGGTCAACGCTTGTTCAATCAGCTCTTCTGCCCAAGCGGCATCGGCCATGGCTTCTTCTGATTCTGGGAAGAGCATGCCAAACAGATTGTAATGGCTGAGCAAGCGGAAAGTGATTAATCCGTGGCCCGCCATAAACAGCTTGAGCACTTCATCGAACAGGCGCGCAGGCGGAATTTGCAGCAGCAGCGGCGCCAAGTCGTACATCGGTGCTTCGGTGGCGGGCTCGATGGTGAAGTCGAGCTTGGCTGCAAAGCGAACCGCGCGCAGCATCCGTACCGGGTCTTCACGGTAGCGGGTCGTGGGGTCGCCGATCAGCCGCAGTGTGCGTGACTCAATATCCCGCGCGCCGTTGGCAAAGTCGTGGATCGTGAAATCAGCAATATTGTAGTAGAGCGCATTGACGGTGAAGTCACGGCGCAGCGCGTCTTCTTCGATATTGCCCCACACGTTGTCCCGCAGCAGCAGGCCATCGTCCGACTGGTGAGCGATATGGTCGCCGTGCTCGTCCTGAGGTTTACCACGGAAGGTGGTCACCTCGATGACTTCGCGGCCAAAGCGCACGTGAACGATGCGGAAGCGGCGGCCAATCAGGCGTGAGTTGCGAAACAGATCGCGTACCTGCTCGGGCGTTGCGTTGGTGGCAACATCGAAGTCTTTCGGCATTTTGCCCAGCAGCGCGTCGCGAATGCAGCCACCGACAAGATAGGCATCGAAACCAGCCCCATTGAGGCGGTACAGCACCTTGAGCGCGGCTTCACTGATTTGCTGACGAGAGACGGGATGCTCGGAGCGCGGAATAATACGAGGACTGAGCGCATCAGAGGCGCTCTCTGGGGAATCGAGCAGGGATTTCAAGTGCTCTCCCGGGCTATGTAATAAACGGGTAAATCCTTTAAACATGCGGCGATATCGACTCGCAGTGTAGCGAAAACGGGTTCGAAAACGTAACCGTATGGAGGACGGTAAGGGATTGAGTGTATCCGACCCCTTCTGGCTTGCAAAGCGCCGAGGAGAGGTTTGCTAGAAGACCACAACATCGAGCCCTATAAACGCGGAAAGGGGAGGCTACGTGAGCCTCCCCTATAAAGCAGACAATCAGCGTCCATGCTGCTATTTTTATTCATGATGGCACATCGCCCTGAATACGCACCGCAGTCGGCAGGCGTAAGAACCACTCTGATCCCGACCGCCTCGTATTCAAAACAATAATCCAACCGCGAACTTTTCTCTCCCGGCGAGTTGTTATTGGCTCCGGGGGTGTACACCTATGCTGCTATTGTTGTTGTTTGGGTGCAGAACCTTGTGTACGTCGCGTCCTTATTTGGGCACTTGCTGGCTGTTGTTATTGTTCGCTGCGCTTTGTTGCATGGCTCCGTTTGGTGGCCTTGTGCTGCGCATGCAAGTAATGAGATTCAAGCCTATTGTTCTTGTTAGTGCTGTTATCTCTACCTGGCCCTGTTGTTTTTGTTTTGGCTCAGGTCGGGGCGGTGTCATGTTGTTTTTGTTAGCGACTAACCGCGCTGCCCAGTTTGTTCTTCTTACCCAGTAATATTGCACTCGCCGTGCCACTCATTCGATACGTTATGTATTTCAATGGTTTGGAGGTTTATGGGTAGGCCAGGGAACTAATTGGGAAGGAAAGTGTTACCCGTTTTTGACCCTATTTTTCGCTTCGTTGTGTGGGAAGGTAACAGTGTCTGGGTAACGATATTTTGAGTATTTCTTATGAAAATCAATCTATTAGACGTTAGTCTTATGGTCAGGGGATAGCCCCTGCAAAAACAGCCAATCGGTACGCTAATTCTGGCGGCGGGCAGTTTTTTTCCGCGGAATGCCCAGTCGCTGGCGACGTTCCCATAAGTTTTTACGGCTAATACCTAGTTTCTGGGCCAGCTCGGTTTCGCTCATTTGGTCCTGGTGTTCCAGCACAAAATGCTGGAAGTAATCTTCGAGGGAAAGGTCGTCTTCGTCGGCCGTCGTGGCGTCGTCATTTGTGGAAGCCCCAGGGCTAACGGCAGGTGGGTGAGGTCGGTTAGTCACCGGGCCAAGTCCCAAATCATCGGGGTGAATCAAATGCCCTTCGGCGAGAATAACTCCGCGCTCCAGAGCATTTTCAAGCTCGCGCACGTTACCGGGCCAGGGGTAGTCGCGTAGGTCCTGACGAGCCGCTCTAGAGAGCCGCAGCCCGGGGCGCTCGTGGCGCTTGCAGGCCTTTTCCAGCAGGATGTCGGCGATTTTAAGTACGTCGTCTTCGCGCTCGCGTAGCGGTGGCAGGGCAATCTGCATCACGTTCAGCCGGTAGTACAAATCAAGCCGGAACTCGCCGCTTTTGGAAAGCGCGCGCAGGTCGCGGTGAGTGGCGGCAATCAGCCGAACATTCACATGGCGGGTTTCCACGGAGCCAATTTTGCGGATCTCGCCCTCTTGCAGAACCCGCAGCAGGCGCGCCTGGGCGTCCAGGGGCAGCTCGCCAATCTCATCGAGAAAAAGCGTGCCGCCGTCGGCGGCTTCGACCAAGCCGGTGCGCGCAGCGCTGGCACCGGTAAACGCCCCTTTCTCGTGACCAAACAGCTCGGATTCAATCAGCGTTTCGGGGATCGCCGCGCAGTTCACGCAAATCAGCGGCGCTTTGGCGCGCTTGCTCTGCTGATGGATGGCGCGTGCCACCAGTTCCTTGCCAGTGCCTGATTCGCCCTGAATGAGCACGGTCACATCCGCTGGCGCGGTTTTGCGAATGCGCGTGTAAACCTCCTGCATGGCGATGCAGTCGCCAATCATGGTTTGACGGCCGCCGCCTCCGTCGGTGATATCCGGCGGCGTGCCCTGCTGCATCGACTGCTTATGCAGAATGCGTTCAACCGTTTCCAATAGCTCGGTGTGGTCGAAGGGCTTGGCGACATAATCAACGGCGCCCTGCTTGAGCGCATCCACCGCCGAACGCATACTGGCGTAGCTGGTCATGATCAGTACCGGGGCGGGGGCCGCTAGCTCAATGAGCGTCGTGCCCGGCTCCCCCGGCAGGCGCAGGTCGCTGATGATGAGGTCAAAGTCGCTGAGCGGCTGCGTGCGGGCCTCTTCGGCGCTGGCCGCTTCGCTGACGCTGTAGTGATGACGTTCCAGTAAGCGCTTTAGCGCGCTGCGAATAATCGCTTCATCTTCAACAATCAGTATCCTGGGCATGGGGCAAGTGATCATCCTGTTGGTAAAGCGGTAGCCATAGCGTAATGGCCGTGCCGCGAGGCTTTCCGGGAGGTGGTGAAGCGACCTCTATTTTGCCTTGGTGCTCATTGATAATTTGATACGCCAACGATAACCCAAGTCCGGTGCCTTCACCCGCCGGTTTGGTGGTGGTGAACGGTTCGAACAGGCGGTGTTTAACGCTGGGATCAATCCCATGGCCGTCGTCGACGACGCGCCACCAAGCGTGGTTGGCCTGGGTGCCTGCCTCAATACGTACCGTACCCTGTGGCTGGCAGGCGTCCTTGGCGTTGCTCAGTAAATTTACCATGACTTGGGTCAGGCGCTGTGCATCACCGCGCACCACAATGTCACTTGGGCAGGCGTTGGTAAAGGTGACATCCTCGCCTGAGCGGGCTAAATGGATCAAGTGCAGCGCATCTTCGCTGACCGTTTTCAGCGATGCTGGCGCGGCGGGGAGCGGTAGTGCGGGGCGTCCGCCATGGGCAAATCCCACCAGGGAGTTGACGATTTTAGTCACCCGCTGAGTGAGCTGCTGAATTTGGTCGGCGGTTTCCAGCAGCGCCGGGTCTTCGGTGTCGTAGCGCAGGTTTTGCGCCAGCGATGAGATGCCGGTAATCGGGTTGCCAATCTCGTGGGCTACACCAGCGGCGAGCTGGCCAATGGAGGCGAGCCGCGCGGCGTGCACTAGCTCCTCTTCCAGCCATTTCATCTCGGTGTGATCCTCTACCAGAATGACGCTGCCGCCACGACTATCGTGGCCGCTGAGTACCGCTTTGTGCAGCGTCAAAAAGTAGTCTTTGCCGTGCAGCGTGACCGCCTGTTTGTACAGCGGCGTTTGGCTGGCATTCAGCACGCTGCCCAGCAGCATGGGCCAGGGCGGGGGCAGGCTGTCGCGCCGGGAGCCGATCACGCTTTCGCCGCTGATGCCAGAGAGCTGGGAGAGCGCTTGGTTCCACATCAGTAGCTCATCGTCGTCGCCCAACACGCACAGCCCCACCGGCAGATAGGCTAGGGTTTGCCGATGGTGACGGCGCAGCCCGTCGAGTTCTCGGGCAAGCCCGGTGAGGCGCGAGCGATAGGCTTCTAAGCGGCTCTCGACAAAGTGGATATCATCGGTAACAGGAGCATCGTCGTGGCGGTAGGGCAGGTATCGATCCACAATATCCCGCGCCACCGACGGCCCCATCAGCCCTGATAAGTTGGCCTGAATACGGTCGCGTAAACGGCGCAGCGCATAGGGGCGGCGCTCTTGCGGGGTTAGGTTGAGCGCTTTCAGGGCGCGGTCCACTTCGCGGCTGGCGGCTTCATCGCCCAGCGCCTGGGCTAGGTGGGCGGGGAAATCCCCCGCCGTAGCGGCTTCCAGCGGTAGGCGTTTCGAGCGGATGACCGCATCCACAGAGCAGGCTTCCGCCGCCGAGCGCTCGCCCTCGGAGATGCGCGTAAACAGCGACACTACGATTAGCAAGACGATATTCACCGCCAGCGAGATCAGCGTGGCGTTGTACCACGCGGGAGCATCGGCAGGCATCAACAGAGTGAACGGTAGTGCAGGGAGGGCGATATCGAACAGCAGCGGTAGCCACAGCCCCCATAGCCAGACGCCAATACCGCCGATAAGGCCAGCAATCATGCCTTTGCGGTTGGCACCCGGCCAATAGAGCAGCGCTAGAAGGCCCGGCAAACACTGCGCCATGCCCACGAACGCGGCCAACCCTAGGTTCGTCAGGGAGTGATAGCGCCCGACGCTTTCGGCAAACAGCCAGCCACCGAAAATGACGGCCCCGACCAGCCCCCGGCGCAGCCACAGCAGCCAGCCATAGAGGTCGCTACGCGCCTCCGGCGGGCGGGCGACCAGCACGATGTGGTTCAACACCATGCCGGAGAGTGCGAGCGCGATCATCATCATGGTGCCGCTGGCGGCCGCCAGCCCACCAATAAAGGCCAGCGCACCGACCCACCAGTGCTCGGTCATCAGATACGCCGCGTAGGCGGCGAGCGGCACGCTCTCGTTGGCCGACTGCGCCGCCCATAAGATCAGCGGCACCGGTAGCGCCATCAAGAGCAAAAAGAGCGGCAGGGTCCAGCTAGCCTGCAGTAGGGTATGGCGAGAGAGGCTTTCGGCAAAGGTGATCTGAAACAGGTGCGGCATCATAAAGGCCGCCGCGAAAAACAGCAGCAGAAGCGTACGCCACTGGGGGGCTTCTAACTGAGGGGTGGTAGCTTGTAGAGCGGCCCCTGGGCCTTCTAGCCAGCGCTGTAAATCTTGAGGCCCGTCAAACACCCACCACAGGGCAATGGCACCGAGCCCGAGCATGGCAAGCAGTTTGATCACCGACTCAAAGGCAATCACGCTCAGCAGCGTATCGTGGCGGTGCCGATGGCTGTGGCGGGCGCCAAACAGCACGGCGCAGCCTGCAATGACCGCGCAGAATAGCAGCGCTACCGCCGCGCTGTAGCGACTGCCGGTCAGTAGTTGGACGGCATCGCTCAAGGTTTGCACCTGAATGCCCAGCAGCGGTAATACGGCAAATAGGCTAAGCAGCGTGACGAGCGTTCCCGCCCAGCGGGAGCGGTAGCGAAAGGCGAACAGATCCGCCAATGAAGAGAGCTGGTAAGTGCGGGTAATGCGCTGAATCGGTACCAGCAGCACAGGGGCGAGTAAGAAAGCTCCCGCTGGCCCTAGGTAGTAAGCGAGGTAGCCAAACCCGGCATTCGCGGCTAATTCGATGCTGCCATAAATTGCCCAGGCGCTGGCGTATACGCCGAGCGCTAGGGTATACACCATCGGGTGGCGAGTAATGCGCACTGGCACCCAGCCCCGCTCGACGGCCATGCCGCAGCCAAACAGCAGCCCAAGGTAGCTAAGCCCCAGTAATACAACGCCTATCAGCTCAGCGTTCATCTAACTTCCTCTTCTGCTCAAGCCATAGCGTCAGGGCAATCAGGACGCCCCAAATCGCAAAAGGGCGGTACCAGGCCACGCTCGGGTCGCCCCAGCCATCCATAAACAGCGGTGATAGCAGGTAGCCGCCAAACACAAGAAATAGCATGATGCGGTAGACGTACATCTTACTGCTCCGGTGGAGTGGGGCGGTGGGCAAGCGGTGCCAGGCGTGACACCGACCAGTTCTCTATTGCCCAGCGTAGCTGCGCTTCCGGCGATTCATCGACAAGCGCTGGCGGTGGCGCTTGGTCGAGTAGCTGCAGCGCCTGAAAGAGCTGGCGGCGTATCCCGGTGCTCTCTTCGGCTAGGGCGGGCGCTAGGTTCTGCTTGGAGAGCTTTTGGCCATCCGTAGTTACCACTAATGGTAGGTGCAGGTAACGAGGTGTTGGTAGGCTTAGCGCTGCCTGTAACTGCTGCTGCCAAGGCGTGTTATCCAGCAGGTCGTACCCGCGCACGATATTGGTAATGCCCTGGTGGGCGTCATCCACCACCACCGCGAGCTGGTAGGCCCATAATTGATCTTTGCGCTTTAACACTACGTCGCCCAGTTCGGCGGGGTCGAAGTGCTGCTCGCCGAACAGCCGATCATTCCAACCTACGGGGCGTTTGGCGAGGTCGCTGCGCAACCGCCATGCGACCGGCTTGGTGGCATCGCACACGCCGTTTCGGCACCAGCCGGGGTAGATGTCAAAGGCCTGCCACTGCTTACGCGAGCAACTGCATGGATACGCCAGCCCCTGTTCAACGAGCTGATCCAGCGCGTGCTGGTAGGCATCATGACGATGGCTTTGCCATATCACTTCCCCATCCCACGTTAGTCCAAAGGCCTCTAGCTGGCGCAAAATAGTGCTGTCCGCGCCTTCTGGGCAGCGTGGCGGGTCGATATCTTCGATGCGTACCAGCCACTGGCCGCTAGCGGCGCGGGCATCCAAATAGCTGCCTAAAGCGGCAACCAGCGAGCCAAGGTGCAGCGGCCCGGAAGGGGTGGGGGCAAAGCGCCCTCGATAGTGAGCGGTGGCGGTCATGGCAACCCGTCGTTTGGAAAACTGCGTAGCGATGAGAAGAGCACAAGATGACAAACAAAAACGGGCACCTCAAGGGTGCCCGTTGGCTGTCATCTTAGGATGACGAGGCGTTTGGTACTTAACCGCCCAGTTGCTTCTCTTTCAGCTCGGCCAGAGTTTTGCAGTCAACGCAAAGCGTGGCGGTGGGGCGTGCTTCCAAACGGCGGATGCCAATTTCCACGCCGCAGGCTTCGCAGAAGCCGTAATCGTCTTCGTCGATCTTCTCGATGGTTTCGTTAATCTTCTTCAGCAACTTACGCTCGCGATCCCGGGTACGCAGTTCCAGGCTAAAGCCCTCTTCTTGCGTCGCGCGGTCGGCGGGGTCGGCGTAGTTGTTAGCATCTTCCTGCAGGTGGCGTACGGTACGATCCACCTCTTCCATGAGGTCCTGTTTCCAGTCCAGAAGCAGCTGGCGGAAGTGCGCGAGCTGCTTCTCGTTCATATACTCTTCACCCGGTGCCGGCTCATACGGGATGAAGGACTTGGACGCTTCCGGTTTCTTTTCCGCTACTGGCATGGGAGTGCCCCTTACGTATGTGACTGCTGATCGACCATGAGCGTGTGTCACGATCTCACGCCAAAGGGATGCTTGTTTAGCTGAAAATTGCACGTGATGCAAGCATAATAGTGCATTTTGGACCATGGTCCCACATCGTGTGCGGCCAGGGTCATGATTAATCTACTACTAGGTGAAGGAGCCATGATGGCCTGGAATTCGCGTGTTGATCACGTTGCGCCTTTTCGCGTGATGCACTTACTAGAAATGGCTCAGGCACGTGAGGCTGCTGGCCATGATGTGATTCATCTGGAAGTGGGAGAGCCCGATTTTGCCACTCCCGCACCCATTGTGGCGGCGGGTCAGCAGGCGCTTGCCGAAGGCAAAACGCGCTACACCCCCGCAGCCGGTTTGGCGTCGTTACGTGAAGCCATCGCTGGGTACTATGCCGAACACTTCAATGCCACGGTGGACCCTGCACGTATTCTGGTCACGCCCGGCGCTTCTGGCGCGCTGCTACTGGCTAGCCAACTGTTGGTCGAAAGCGGCGACCGGGTCTTAATGGCCGACCCTAACTACCCCTGTAACCGCCACTTTATGGCCCTGGCGGGCGCGGAAATTGATACCGTGCCCGTTGGGCGTGACAGCGGTTGGCAGCTCACCGCGCCGCTGATTGAGCGGCACTGGCAGGCCAAGACGCGTTTAGCCATGCTGGCCAGCCCCTCAAACCCGACTGGGCATACGCTGGAGGCCCCGGCGCTCACGAAGGTGATCGACACGGTAGCCGCCAAGGGCGGTGATGTCATCGTCGATGAGATTTACCAGGGGCTGAATTACGACGACGCGCCGCTGTCGGCCACGTCGCTGTCGGATGACGCCTTTGTGGTGAACAGCTTTTCCAAATACTTCGGCATGACCGGCTGGCGATTGGGGTGGCTGGTCGCCCCGGAGCAGGCTGTCGAGCCGCTGACTCGACTGGCGCAAAATGTGTTCCTCGCCGCGCCAACGCCCTCCCAGCACGCGGCGCTGGCAGCGTTTACCCCGGAGTGCCGGGATATTCTGGAAACCCGTCGCGCCACCCTCAAACAGCGTCGCCAAGTGCTGCTGGATGGCCTGGCCGAGCTAGGGCTTGCGCCGGATCTACCGCCCCAGGGGGCGTTCTATCTCTGGCTGGATATCTCCCGCTACAGTCGCGACAGCCAAGCCTTCTGCGAGCGCCTGTTGGTGGAGGAGAACGTCGCCATCACTCCGGGTATCGACTTTGCCGTACAGAGCGGCGAGCACCATGTGCGCATCGCGTTCACCAACGACGTGGCACGGCTGCAGGAGGCGGTGGTGCGCATCGCGCGCTTTGTGAGCCGCTTATGATGACCTATCCAGGGCTGGTGCCCGGCACGCTGCTGCGCCGCTATAAGCGCTTTCTGGCCGATGTGCGTCTGGATAGCGGTGAGGAAGTGGTGGCTCACTGCCCGAATACTGGCTCGATGAAGGCGGTGAACGTGCCCGGCTGCCGTGTATGGCTCTCGCCCAGTAATAACCCCAAACGCAAGCTGGCCTGGACCTGGGAGTGGATAGAGCTGCCCGAGCCAGATGGTGGAACGGCGCTTGCATCGGTTCACACCGGGCGAGCGAATGGCTTGGTCGAAGCAGCGATTAATGCAGGCGAGATAGCACCTCTTACGGGCTATCAAACGTTAAAGCGTGAGGTGAAGGTCGGCGAAGCGCGGCTCGATTTTCGCTTGGATGACCCTGAGAAGGGCGCCGCCTACGTGGAGGTCAAACAGGTCACTTTGAAAGAGGCGGACGGGCATGGCTACTTTCCCGACTCCGTGAGCGTGCGTGGTACCAAGCATTTGCACACCTTGGCGGCGTTAGCCGAGCAGGGTAAGCGGGCGGTGCTGCTGTTCTGTGTGGCGCATGAGGGGATTGCGGACGTGGCACCGGCGACCCATATCGACCCCACCTATGCGGCGGCGCTGAGTGATGCGGTGAACGCGGGTGTGGAAGTAGTGGCGTATGGCGTGATGGTGGAGTGGCAGCAGAGTGTACCGGTAGCGGCCCGCCTGGCGCGGGCGCTACCGGTACGGGTTTAGCGTTCGATATAGAAGCGCTGGATAAAGCTCACCGGCTCGGGGTTTTCATTGCGGTCGTAGCGCACGTCGAGATTGAAGCGCATCGGCTCGTCTTGGCGTAGCGTGAATGTGGCAAGATGGTAGGTGGCATCGCCATCGTGCACGGTGCGAAAGCTGAGCGGTTCGCGGGTGTCGGTGAGGTCGCTAACGTAGCCGCCTACGCTGGCGTTGACCGGTCGCGTGGTGCCATCTGGCTGACGCTCGCGCACACTCACATTCACCAAGCCGTGCCCGATGCTGCGCTGGATACTGTTCGCCTGCGCCACTTCTGGGGTAAGAAAGCGCGTTTCAATGGCGTTGTAGTGGATCTCGTAATCCCCCACTTCCACCATCTGCTCTGCCGCTGCCTGGGTGGCGCTGAGCAGCGTCCCCAGCAGCACCAGCAGAAGTGGAAAGCGTCGCAGTGTCGCAATAGCCATAGCGTGTCTCCTCTCATGGGTGAGGTAAGTGCGGTATTAGGCGCGTCGGCGCACTCGGAAAATGGCGATTTCACCAAACAGGTTCGGCCACCACTTCGAGGTCCAGTGCCCCTTGTGGTCGCCAACGCCCACGGCGCGGTCAACAATCACCAAGCCTTTCTCTTTGCACAGGTGCTCGAAGTCGTTAAACGTCGATAGGTGAATGTTGGGTGTGTCGTACCACGCGTGGGGCAGTGATTTCGACACCGGCATGTAGCCGCGCAGCCCCAGGTGAATGCGGTGACGCCAGTAGGCGAAGTTGGGGAAGGTAATGATGCCCTCCTCGGCTACTCGCAGCATTTCATCGAGCATCTTATCCGGGCGGCGCAGCGCTTGCAGCGCCTGGGTCATGATGACTTGGTCATAGCTGTTATCGCAGAAGCTGCCCAGGCCATCATCCAGGTTGTGCTCAATCACGTTGACCCCTCGGGCAACACACTGGGTGATACCGTCTGGGTCGATCTCCAACCCGTAGCCGGTCACGCCTTTCTCTTGGGCCAGCCGCTCCAGCAAAACGCCGTCGCCGCAGGCGAGGTCAAGGATGTGTGCGCCTTGGGGAACCCAGTCGTAAATCAGTTCAAGATCTGTGCGCATTAGCGTGTTTCCTCCGCGCCTGCGGCGTCGATGTGCTGCTCTCGGGCGACGCGGCCCATAAAAGCGCTGAACAGCGCTTGGTAACGCGGTTCGGGCAGCAAGAAAGCATCGTGCCCGTGGGGCGACTCGATATTGGCATAGCTCACCGATTTGCCCGCGCGCGTCAGCGCATCTACCAGCTCCCGGGAGCGCGACGGCGGGAAGCGCCAATCGGTGGTAAAGCTGACGATCAAAAAGGGGCACTGCGCCGGTGCCAGGGCGCAGGCAAGATCGCCGTCGCAGCTGGCCGCCGGGTCGAAGTAGTCCAGCGCTTTGGTCATTAGCAGGTAGGTATTGGCATCGAAGGCGGTCGAGAAGGTATCGCCCTGATAGCGCAGGTACGACTCCACCTGAAACTCGACGTCGAAGCCAAAGTTCAAGTCGTCGCTGCGCAGGTCGCGGCCAAACTTGCTGCCCATGGCGTCTTCGGAGAGATAGGTGATATGTCCGACCATGCGGGCCAGCTTTAGCCCCCGTTTAGGCACGGTGTCGTGTTCGGCGTACCAGCCGTCGAAGAACTCCGGGTCTGAGCGGATGGCTTGGCGGGCGACCTCGTTGAAGGCGATGTTCTGCGCCGAGAGGCGCGGCGTGGCCGCAATGACGACGGCATTGGCAACCCGTTCGGGGTAGGTGATCGTCCACTGCAGCACCTGCATGCCGCCCAAACTACCGCCCACTGCCGCTGCCCAGCGCTCAATGCCCAGATGGTCGGCGAGGCGCGCTTGGCTGGTGACCCAATCGCTCACCGTCACCACGGGGAAGTCAGGACCCCACTGGCGGCCGGTGTCCGGGTTATGGCTCACCGGGCCGGTACTGCCGTGGCAGCCGCCCAGGTTGTTCAGCGACACCACGAAAAAGCGATTGGTGTCGATGGATTTACCGGGGCCGATATGGGCATCCCACCAGCCAGGTTTGCGATCCTCGGCGGTGTGGTAGCCCGCAGCGTGATGATGCCCCGACAGCGCATGGCAAATCAGCACTGCGTTAGAGCGCTCGGCGTTCAGCGTGCCGTAGGTCTCATAGATCAGTTCGTACTCCGGCAGCGTTTTGCCACAGGCAAGCGGCAGCGGCGTATCAAACTTAACCACGTGAGGGGTCACAAGGCCAACGGAGTCCGCTGGCCGGTCGTCATAAGCAAGAGTGTCTGAATCAGGCATCGAAAGCGCTAGTCCTGCAAAAATAAGTCCTGCAAAAAGTAAACTCGAGGCGATAGTCGAGTCGATAGAGCCTTTATAGGCCTACGAGTGCGCCCGAGATGCCCGCCGCACGGATCAGCGAGCCAACCACTAAGCCGTCTATCAGGTTAATGGCGATAAAAACCACGATCGGTGAAAGATCAATCATGCCTAGCGGCGGAATCACTTTTCTCACCGGAGCCATGATCGGCTCGACCAACTGCATCACCAGCAGTGCGCCGGGGTGGCTGGCATTCGGCGCGACCCAGCTCAGAATGATCATCACGATCATGGCAAAGAAGTAGATCTTCAAGATAGCGTTGGCCAGCGCGGCCACCCCGGCAATCAGCAGTCCTGCAATGGGCGGCATGCCCACGCCGATCACCATGAAAATGGCAATCATACTGACGACTTTCAGCACGAAACCGGCCGCCAGGGTGGCAAGGTCAAAGCGACCGGCGACCGGCCCTAAAAAGCCTTGGAACAGCCCCACGACAGGCTGGGTGATTTTCACCACCGACTGGCTGAGCGGGTTGTAATAATCCGCCCGGGATGCCTGCAGCAAAAAGCGCAGCATTAACAGAAACAGATAAATATTGATCAGCGAGTTAACCAGCATTAACCCGGCGCTGCCTAATTGACTTCCCATTGCGGCTTCTCCTAAAAAATGTCGTTCTTGAGATGAGCGGCGTGCCTGCAGTTCATCCCGTTCTTATGGCGTGATTCACGGTCTGTTGTCTACGTAAGACTCAATCGTTACCGCTTAGCTCTTTGGACATGGCATCGGCGCGCGCGGCGCAGGCCTGCATGGCATCGGCAATGATCGTGCGCAGGTGCGCATCTTCCATATGCGCAATAGCGCGCTCGGTGGTGCCGCCCGGTGACATCACGTTCTGCTTCAACGTGGCCGGGTCTTTGTCGCTGCGCTGGGCCATAGTAGAGGCCCCCAAGGCGGTTTGAATGGCCAAGCGGCGGGCGGTTTCGGCAGGCAGGCCGAGCTTCACGGCGGCCTCTTCCATGGCTTCAAACATCAAGAAGAAGTAAGCCGGGGCGCTGCCGGAAACCGCGGTCACTGCATCCAGTAAACGCTCTTCCTCGACCCACTCGACAATGCCCACGGCTTCCATCAGTTGGGTGGCGAGGGTGCGCTGGGCATCGCTGACCGCCGCGTTGGCATAAAGGCCGCTGGCGCCGATGCCGACCAGTGACGGGGTGTTGGGCATGCAGCGCACTAGGGCATTGCCGCCGCCCAGCCACTGGTCGATGGTGTTGGCATCCAGGCCAGCGGCAATGGACATCACCAGCGGCGACTGCTGCTGAACGCTTTCGCGCAGGGCTTCACAAACGCCGCGCATAATCTGTGGCTTGACCGCCAGCACGACCACATCCGCACCGTTAACCGCTGCGCTGTTGTCGGTGTGGGTATGAATACCCAGGCGCGCCTTCAGCGGAGCCAGTTCGCTTTCGTTGGGGGCCGTGGCGGTGATGTCGCTGGGTGAGACACCGCTTTCGATCAGGCCGCCGATAATGGCACCGGCCATATTGCCTGCGCCAATGAAGGTGATCTTGCTCGCCATGGGGGTATCCTTTTTCGCAAATGGCTGCGTCTTGCAGCGTGTGAAGTAAACCGTGTGTTGTTTGAGCCGCTGTTAGCCCCGAGCGCCAAAAATGGCGGTGCCTAAACGTACCAGCGTGGCGCCTTCTAAGACAGCCGCTTCTAAATCGTCGCTCATGCCCATCGAGAGCGTATCCAGCGGCGCTTCAGGCAGTGCCGCCTGGAGCTCTTCCAAGAGCTGGCGCAGCGCTGCCAGCGGCTGGCGCTGTATCTCTAGCGTCTCCGCCGGGGCGGGAATCGCCATCAGCCCGCGCAGGGCGAGGCCTGGCAGGGCGGCAATCTCTTGGGCCAGCGCTAAGGCGTCCTCCGGCAGCACGCCGGATTTTGTGGCCTCGCGGCTAATATTGACCTGCAGGCATACGTTTAGCGGTGGTAACGCTGCCGGGCGCTGTTCGCTCAGGCGTTTGGCGATCTTTAACCGATCAACGCTGTGTACCCAGGCAAACTGCTCGGCCACGGCGCGGGTCTTGTTCGATTGCAGCGGGCCAATGAAGTGCCACACAATGCCGTCAAGATCCTCAAGCGCCGCTTGTTTATCCAGCGCCTCTTGCAGGTAGTTTTCACCAAACTCGCGCTGGCCGTGCTGCCACGCTTCGCGCAGCATCTCGGCGGGCTTGGTTTTGCTCACCGCCAGCAGGGTGGCGCTGGTGGGCGAGCGTCCGGCATCCTCAAGCGCCCGGCGCAGGCGTTCACGCGCAGATGCAAGTGACTCGGGGAGCGCGTTGTCTGTCATACTCAAGCACCTTACCGCAGCTGGGAAAGAGAGATGGATATTACCGAACTGCTGGCATTCTCGGCAAAGCAGAATGCATCCGACCTGCACCTTTCGGCGGGTCTGCCTCCCATGATACGTGTTGATGGCGATATTCGTCGGCTTAATGTGCCCGCCATGGAGAACAGCGACGTTCGGCGGCTGATCTACGACATCATGAACGATCGGCAGCGCCGCGACTACGAAGAGCACTTAGAAGCAGACTTCTCGTTTGAGGTGCCGGGGGTGGCGCGCTTCAGGGTCAATGCCTTTAACCAGGCACGCGGGGCGGGGGCCGTGTTCCGTACCATTCCCAATAAGGTGCTTTCCATGGACACCCTGGGCATGGGCGAAGTGTTCCAACGCCTTTCGATGCTACCCAGGGGATTAGTGCTAGTGACTGGGCCCACGGGGTCGGGGAAAAGCACGACCTTGGCGGCGATGATCGACTACATCAACGAACAGCGCTTCGAGCATATTCTGACCATCGAAGATCCGGTGGAGTTTGTGCACACCAGCAAACGCTGCCTGATCAATCAGCGGGAGGTTCACCGCGACACTCATAGCTTCTCTGGGGCGCTGCGTAGTGCGCTGCGCGAAGACCCGGACGTGATTTTGGTCGGCGAGCTTCGTGATCTCGAAACAATCCGCTTAGCGCTCACCGCTGCTGAAACGGGGCATTTGGTCTTCGGCACCTTGCACACCACTTCCGCGGCGAAAACCATCGACCGGATTATTGATGTGTTCCCCGGCGAAGAGAAATCCATGGTGCGCTCAATGCTGTCTGAATCGCTCCAGGCGGTTGTCTCGCAAACACTGTTGAAGCGTCAGGGTGGCGGACGCGTGGCGGCCCACGAGATCCTGATTGCCACGTCTGCGGTGCGTAACCTCGTTCGCGAAGATAAGGTGGCGCAGATCTACTCCGCCATCCAGACCGGCGGAGCACTGGGAATGCAGACCCTGAATGCCTCGCTCGCCAAGCTGGTTAAAGAGGGCGTGGTGAGTATGGACGAAGCCCAAGCAAGGGCTAAAGGCACGCTGACGTTAAAAGATGAGTAAGGCGGCAAAAGGATAATAGACGCGATGAGTGAGCCAGCCAGCGGTATGACCGCGACCCAGTGGCTGCACCAACTGCTGGGTATTATGGTCGAGCAGCAGGCCTCAGACCTGCTGATTTCGGTGGGCGCGCCGCCCAGCTTGAAAACGCCCAAGGGGCTGATGCCGCTAGGGCGTCAGCCGCTCTCCTCTAGCCAGGTGCGCAGCCTGGTGCTGAATGCGGTTCCCGAGAAGCAGCGTGAGCGATTTCAAGAGGAGCACGAGGCGAATTTTGCTTTAAGTCTGGAGAGCGCGGGGCGGTTTCGGGTAAGTGCCTTCCAACAGCGCAACGAGCCCGCCATGGTGGTGCGCCGTATTGCGCAGACTATTCCGACCCTCAGCGCGCTGGGCGTGCCTAGCCAGTTGGCGGCGTTGGCCAATGCCAAACGCGGGCTGGTGCTGGTGGTGGGCGGCACGGGAACGGGGAAATCCACCACTCTGGCGGCGATGATTCAGGAGCGTAACGCCTCCGTCGGTGGGCACATCATCACCATTGAAGACCCCATCGAGTACCTGCATCCGCATCAGCGAGGCATCGTTAATCAGCGCGAAGTAGGGGTGGATACGGAGTCCTTCGAGGTGGCGCTGAAAAATACGCTACGCCAAGCGCCGGATGTGATTTTGATTGGTGAAGTGCGTACCCGCGAGACCATGGAGCACGCCCTCACTTTCGCGGAAACCGGGCATCTTTGTCTGGCGACATTGCACGCCAACAACGCCAACCAGGCGTTGGAGCGCATCCTTCACTTCTTTCCCCATGAGCGGCACGAGCAGGTGCTGATGGATCTGTCGCTGAATCTGCGTGCCGTGGTCGCGCAGCAGCTGCTGCCTACTCAGCAGGGCGGCCGCTGCGCGGCGATTGAGATTCTGCTCTCGTCGCCACGGGTGGTGGATCTGATCCGTAAAGGGCGTATTGATGAATTAAAGCAGGCCATGGCGGGCTCCCGCGACGCGGGGATGCAAACTTTAGATCAGGCGCTTTATGAGCTTTATCAAGCGGGCCAAGTCAGCCAGCAAGTAGCGCTGGCCCATGCGGATTCCGCCAACGACCTGCGGCTGATGATCAAGCAGGGCGACGCCGCTGCCAGCGGTAAGCCGTTAGACGCGCAGGTGCCGTCTCATCTTGCTCTACGCGACGGTGACGATTATTGACGGCCTTCGCCGCTAGGGGGCGTAAATGCCACCCAGTACCCGCGGGCCGCTGGCGCCGGTCACGGAAGGCAGGTTGCCGGGTAGCCCGCGCAGGCGCTGATGGGCGAGCCAGGCAAAGGCTCCTGCTTCAATCCAATCCTCTGGCCAGCCCAGCGTAGCGGGGGAGAGCAGCGTAACCTTCGGAAGGTGCGCGGCTAGCCTTTCCATCAAATAGGCATTGTGAGCACCGCCGCCGCCTACTAGCAGCGTGGCGCTGGGCTGACTCAGCGGCAGTTGGGCCACCCCTTGCGCGACACTCACCGCCGTCAGTTCGGCTAGCGTTGCCTGAACATCACGGGGTGCTTCGTCGCCAGTGAGCTGGTCGCTCAACCACGCTAAGTGAAACAGCTCGCGCCCGGTGCTGCGCGGCGGCGGCTGATGAAAAAAGGGTTCTTGCAGCAGGCGGGCGAGCAGCGCTTGGTCGATTTGCCCGCTGGCCGCCCAAGTGCCGTTCTCATCAAATCGCCCGGTGTGATGCTTGGCAAACCAAGCATCCAGCAGCACGTTCGCCGGGCCGGTATCGAAGCCCACCACGGCGCGCTCCTGCTCTTGAGGAAGCCACGTAAGATTGGCAAAGCCTCCTAAATTGAGCACGAGCTGTTCGCCTGGGCGCTGCCCAAACAGCGCTTGGTGGAAGGCGGGTGCTAAAGGCGCTGCTTGGCCACCAGCGGCCAAGTCTCGGCGGCGAAAGTCGGCCACCACCGTGCACCCCGTCAATTCGGCCAGCAGGCTCGGGTTGTCTAGCTGTAGCGTATACGCCGGACCATCCTGGTGACCTTGCGGCGCGTGCTCAATCGTCTGGCCGTGGCTGCCAATCGCCGTAATCTGAGCCGGGACGAGCCCCTGTTCCGTTAATAGTGCTGTAACGGCCTGGGCCTGGAGGCGGCAAAAGGCATCCTCGGCGGCGGCCAGTTCGGCAAAGTGCGCTGCTGGCGCGTGGCACAGGTGCAGTAGCTGCGCGTGCAGCGTATCGGGCATGGCAACGGCAGCCGCGGCTAATAGCTTAGGCGGCGTGCCAGGAGTGATGGCGACCAGGGCGGCATCAATGCCGTCCAAGCTGGTGCCTGACATGAGCCCGATATAGTAGGCCGTCGGTGTGGAGGAAGCGGTTTTCATCATGCGAGTCATCCAAAACGGGGTGAAGGCTCAACCAAGGCGGTGGAGCGTGATAACATCGCCCACTATTGATTATTTAAACGCCTTTAACGGCACATAGTACATGGAGAGAGGCAATGAGTGAGGTGGATCAGGCGTTAGCGCTGCTGTCGCGAGGTACGCATGAAATCCTGGTAGAAGACGAGCTGCGTAAAAAGCTCGCGTCAGGTCGCAAGCTGCGTATTAAAGCAGGGTTCGACCCTACAGCACCTGATTTGCACCTGGGCCACAGCGTACTGCTGACCAAAATGCGTCAGTTCCAAGACCTTGGTCACACCGTTATCTTTTTGATTGGTGATTTCACTGGCCGCATTGGTGACCCGACCGGTAAAAACGTCACCCGCAAGCCGCTGACCGAAGCCGACGTCAAGGCGAACGCTGAAACCTATAAAGAACAGGTGTTCAAAATCCTCGATCCAGAAAAGACCGAGGTGCGCTTCAACGCGGAATGGTTTGGCGAGTTAACGGCTGCCAAAATGATTGAGCTGGCAGCACAAAGCACCGTGGCTCGCATGCTGGAGCGTGATGACTTCGAGAAGCGCTACAAAGCGAATCAGCCGATTGCGATTCACGAGTTTCTTTACCCGCTAGTGCAGGGCTATGACTCCGTCGCACTAGAAGCTGATATCGAACTGGGCGGCACCGATCAGAAATTTAACCTGCTCATGGGGCGCGAGATTCAAAAGCACTTCGGCCAGGAGCCTCAGGTGGTCATCACGATGCCCCTGCTAGAAGGTTTGGACGGCGTGCAGAAAATGTCCAAGTCGCTTGGCAACTACGTGGGCGTGGATGAAGCACCGGGTTCCATGTTCAATAAGCTGGTCTCCATGCCTGACAGCTTAATGTGGCGTTACTTCGAACTGCTCTCGCTGAAATCGAACGAAGAGATTGAGGCGTTGAAGCAGAGTGTCGAGCAGGGTGCGAATCCTCGCGATGTAAAAATGGAGCTTGCCCGCGAACTCATCGCCCGCTACCACGGTGATGAAGCCGCCGCGAATGCGCACAAGTCGGCGGGTAACCAACTGGCCGATGGTGAGCTGCCGGAAGACCTGCCAGAAGTAGACGTCGATTTTGAAGGCAGCGAGCAGGCCCCGATTGCGACGGTTCTGAATCGCTCAGGTTTAACCAAGAACAGCGCACAAGCCAAAGACATGCTGAAAAATGGCAGTGTCAAAGTGGATGGTGAGGTCGTTGCTCAAGACACCATGCTGGCCACTGGTAAAGTGTATGTGATTCAAGCGGGCAAGAAGCGTTACGCTCGCGTGACCCTGGTGTGAACTTTCTGAAAACTTTTTCACATTAGCTCTTGCCAACCCGGTCGCGAATCCGTAAAGTACGCATCCGCTGCCGGGGACGCCAAGCGTTACCAGCGGTGAAGGAGGTTGAAAAACCTCTGGTTTGTCAGGAAGTTAGAGCCGTCTTGTTGTCGTTTAGATCGCTCGCTTCACTCGCTGAAAACAGCGGTTGACAAACACCAGGAAGTGCGTAGAATACGCCTTCCTCGCTGAGGCAACACGGTTCAGGTCATCGAGCCAGCACAGCGAAACAGCTCTTTAACAATTTGATCAGGTAATTCATGTGGGCGCTTGCTGATGAGGGTGATAAATCACCAATTATCAAGGCAGGCGCACAAGAAAGATGTTCACATCTTTCAAATTCGTTTGAACCTTGAGCCAAGTTTGATCCGCTTTTGTTGCTTTCGAGTGACACGTAAGGATCACAATGATTTTAAACTGAAGAGTTTGATCA